>JAQXZA010000063.1 GCA_029226955.1 Clostridia bacterium
AAAAAAGAGCAGTCGCAAGCACACCACAACAATCGAAAAAGTTGTACTTGCAACCGCCATACTAAATCTCATTAAAGCAATCATTGATTTAATCAAAGAATGGTTTTAATGAGTAATCCGAAAGGGGAGGGCAACCTCCCCAAGTAAGATAATAAACTTTTTTCGGCTTATTGTCAACATATATTTTCAACAGGAGGTCGCACAGATGGAAGTTTTCAGTGCAATTCTCAATATTGCAATTATCTGTTGTGATGTTGCAATTATCATACTTATTCTGAGGAGGTGGAAAAAATGAGCATAGGCGATAATGTAAGACGCTTGCGTGAAGAAAAACACTACACGCAAAAGGAACTGGCTGAGGGCGTGTTTGTTACTCCGTCAATGATTTGTCAGATTGAGCGTGGCACGAAAACGCTGACCGCTCCGCTTTGTAAAGATATTGCGGCTTTCCTTAAATGCAGTATTGAGGAGCTGGTGGCGGAATGAAAATTTCAGGAAACCGACAAGCTGTCGGTGAATAAAAATATTGCAGAGGTGGTGATTTTATGGGAAAAGTAAGATTCTTTACTGAGGACAGCAACGGTAATACTAAAATGCTTGGTGTAATCAACGACGGTTCAGACAAATTGGAACTGTATGTAAGCAAAGAAGAGTACGAACAACAGGTAAGAAAAAATACCGAAAGTGCAAAGCGTGCCATAACTGACATTGCAATGCAGAACCCTAAATCAGGTATTTTTTCGATATAAAAATTCAGGAGGAAACAAAAGATGGCATACTTTAAGGTAAAAACAGAAAGCGGAGTAAAGGTTAATGCTCCGCTCAGCACAAGAAGCGACTATCAGAGAGCAATTAAGCTGCTCGAACAGGAACTTTCAACACTTTCAACCGAAACAGCAACAAGACCTGTTAAAAAGGTCAAAAGAGAACCGTCAGGAACGGCAGAGTTCCTTGAAGGCACGAGTACAAAATAATCAGGAGGTTAAATCAATGAATCCAAAATACAATGCCGAAATCGGCTATTACAGAAATCAGGCACAGCACGCTAAACACAACGGCGACAGGGAAACCTACGCAAAGTACAAGGGACTTGCGGAAGGCTACATAAAAGCACTTCATCACACTGGTATCATCTCGGACTTTGAGATGGACGACAAGATGAGGTACATAGATGTCTGAATACCGCTATCGTATCTGTAAACAATGCAAGAGAAAATGGAATGTATCGGTTTGTAGGGAGTCTGAAAAGACTTATATTTGCCCGGTATGTGATAGGAGGAATGAAGATGTACGAACACAAAGAAAAATCCGCCGCCGAAACTGTCATTTCGGTAGCGGAAAATGTAAGTATTAACAACACAAATATAGCACAAACAGCGGAAAAAAGCAAGCCTCTTACAGTAAGTCAGATTATCACTATCGTCAATACTTTTATCAGCAGTAATGATGTGTTTCAGCTTGTTGATAAGCTGTCAAAACTTGACTTCTGCGACCTCGATACAGCGGCAGATGTGCTTGTTAAAAGAGGATATATTACGGCAGAGGACAAAGAGTACATACTCGGTAAAAATGTTGAAATCAGGAGGAGAAAACAATGAGTGAATCAGTAAAAATTAACTCTTTGGAAGTTGAAAACATCAAGCGTGTTAAAGCAGTAAGACTTGAACCGACAAAGGACGGTCTTACTATTATCGGCGGCAAAAACAATCAGGGCAAAACATCTGTTATTGACGCTATTGCGTGGGGACTTGGCGGAGAGAAGTTCAGACCGTCAACCGTACAGCGTGAGGGTTCTGTTATTCCGCCACACCTTAAAATTACACTCAGCAACGGATTTATTGTTGAGCGTAACGGAAAAAACAGCTCCCTGAAAGTAATCGACCCGAACGGCAACAAAAGCGGTCAACAGCTTTTGAATGAATTTGTGGAACAGTTTGCACTTAATCTTCCAAAGTTTATGGAAGCGTCAACGAAAGAAAAAGCCAACACACTGCTTAAAATTATCGGTGTAGGCGACAGGCTTTATGAGCTTGACAATGAAGAACAGCGTATATACAATCAGCGTCACGCAGTCGGTCAGATTGCAGACCAGAAAATGAAATATGCAAAGGAAATGCCTGTTTATTCCGGTGTTCCTGATGAGCCTGTTTCGGCAAGCGAACTTATAAGACAGCAACAGGAAATCCTTGCAAAAAACGGAGAAAATCAGCGTAAGCGTGAAAACCTGAAATCAATTGAAGAACACGCAGGAGAATTGCAGAAGCAAATAAATGTTTTGTCACACGAACTGACAAAAACACTTGCTGATCTTGAAACAGCAAGAAAAACAACGCTTATGCTTAAAGATGAAAGCACAGCGGAACTCGAAAAGAATATTGCCGATATTGACGAACTCAATCGTAAAATCAGGGCAAACCTTGACAGAGAAAAAGCCGAGATGGACGCAGAAAGCTACAAAAAACAGTATGACGCTTTGACGGACGACATTGAAAGCATACGACAGGAACGCACGGAACTTCTTAATAATGCGGATATGCCGTTACCTGAACTTTCAGTTAAGAACGGCGAACTCATTTACAAAGGATTCGGCTGGGACAATATGAGCGGTTCTGATCAGCTTAAAGTCGCAACAGCAATAGTCAGAAAACTCAACCCTAAATGTGGCTTTGTACTGCTTGATAAGCTGGAACAGATGGACACCGATAATCTTAATGAATTTGGCAGATGGCTTGAACAGGAAGGCTTACAGGCAATAGCTACAAGAGTTTCAACAGGTGATGAATGTTCCGTTATTATCGAGGACGGATATGTTAAAAACTCAGACACAACAACAGTAGAAAATAAAAAATGGAAGGCAGGAGAATTTTAATGGCAGTATCAAAAAGAACAGCAACAAACAGTGAGGACGGATTTGTTATTCAGTGTGAACCGCCAAAAGAGCTTGCGTGCGGCTATACAAAGGTAAGAATTATGCCGAATAATTATTCAAAAATTCTCCTTATTGTCGGTATGACAGGCAAAAACATTCAGGAAGTTACTAATGAACTTCTTGAATTTGCGATAAGCAAAACATCTGTTCAAAGTGGTGAAACAACAATCAGTCTTTCAGAATTGGGAGGAATACAAAGATGAATATAACATCAGGAAAAATCAAGACGGCTCAAAAAGTCGTTGTTTACGGTCCGGAAGGGATAGGCAAAAGCACATTTGCATCAAAGTTTCCGAAACCTGTTTTTATTGATACAGAGGGCAGTACCAAAAAACTGAATGTATCAAGATTTGACAGACCGTCAAGCTGGCAAATGCTCCTTGATGAAGTTGAATATGTCGGCAAGAATTATAAGTCTTTGGACATTAAAACTCTCGTAATTGACACGGCAGACTGGGCTGAAAAACTTTGCGTAAATCATATTTGTGCCAAAGTCAAAAAAACAGGAATTGAAGATTTCGGCTATGGCAAAGGCTATGTATATCTTGCAGAAGAATTTGGCAGACTGCTGAACCGTCTGGAAGATATTGTTGAGCTTGGAATAAATGTTGTAGTTACGGCACACGCTCAGATGAGAAAATTTGAACAGCCTGACGAAATGGGAAGCTATGACCGCTGGGAGCTGAAACTCGAGAAAAAGACTGCTCCGTTGCTTAAAGAATGGGCAGATACGCTGTTATTCGCTAATTATAAGACGCTTGTTACAAGAATTGACGACAACAAATATAAGGCACAGGGCGGTCAGAACCGTGTAATGTACACAACACACAATGCCTGCTATGACGCAAAAAACAGGGACGATTTACCTGATGTATTGCCGTTTGATTATATGCAGATTGCACATCTGATTGACGATACACAGCCGGAAGAAAAGCCTGAACCGCAGTCAAAAACACAGAAAAGCACTTCGGTGACTGCTCCGCAAAAACAAGAACAGCACAAAGACGAAACTAAGAAACAGAAAACTGACGAACTGGACACGATAGTCGAAACCGAAAAAGAACCAAAGCAGGCAACGACTTCCGTTCCCGACAAAAGTGTCGGAAAACTGCCCGAATACATACCGAAAGCACTTGCTGACCTTATGACAGCAAATGATGTAACCGAAGATGACATACGGCTTGTCGTGGCACAGAAAGGCTATTATCCGGAAGATACGTCAATAGCAAATTATGATCCTGAGTTTATCGAGGGCTGTCTTGTTGGTGC
Organism: Clostridia bacterium; assembly: GCA_029226955.1. Lineage (GTDB taxonomy): Bacteria > Bacillota > Clostridia > Oscillospirales > Acutalibacteraceae > UBA1213. The sequence goes on from JAQXZA010000063.1 coordinate 4,199, forward strand.
TTGGGACAAGGTTTACAGGATTATTATGACAAATAAAGATTTACCGTTTTGATTGTAAAGGAGAAAAATATTATGGCAGAACATGATTATGCAAGAGAACTCAGTTGGGATGATGAAATTTCGCAGGAAAGCGAATATACAATCCTTGAACCCGGAGATTACGACTTTGAAGTCAGGAAATTTGAGCGTGGCAGAAGCAAAGGCTCTGAATCTATTCCGGCAAGCAATATGGCAATTCTTGAACTTAAAGTATATAACGACGAGGTAAGCACGGTTATAACCGATTATCTTGTACTTCACACAAAAATGGAATGGAAGCTCAGTCAGTTTTTCTGCTCTATCGGACAGAAAAAACACGGTGAACCGCTCAGAATGGATTGGAGCAAGGTTGTAGGTGCAAAAGGACGCTGCAAGGTTAAAAATGATACTTACACTACCGATAAAGGCGAAGAACGCACAAGCAACAAGATAGACAAGTATTACGACTTCATTCCGACACCAGCAAAAAAGTTTACGGCAGGTGACTTCTGATGGAATTAAGACCGTATCAGGAAGAAGCCCGTTCCGCCGTTTTTGACCAATGGGAGCAAGGCTTTAAGAAAACTCTGGTTGTACTTCCAACAGGTTGTGGAAAAACTATTGTATTCGCCAAGATTACAGAAGACTGTGTTCGTAAGGGTCAGCGTGTGCTGATCCTTGCCCACAGGGGTGAATTGCTTGATCAAGCAGCGGATAAACTGTATAAATCAACAGGACTGAAAAGTTCAGTTGAAAAAGCCGAAAACAGTTGTCTTAATTCGTGGTACCGTGTTGTTGTCGGTTCGGTTCAGACGCTTATGCGTGAAAAGCGTCTTGCACACTTTTCGACAGATTATTTTGATACAATCATTATTGATGAGGCACATCACTGTATTTCGGACAGCTATCAAAAAATACTTAATCACTTTGATAATGCAAAGGTTCTTGGTGTTACTGCAACGCCCGACAGAGGTGATATGAAAAATTTAGGCTCTGTTTTTGAATCACTGGCTTATGAATATACACTGCCAAGAGCTATTAAAGAAGGGTATCTGTCGCCGATAAAAGCTATTACAATACCGCTTAAACTTGACCTTACAGGTGTAAGCACACAGGCAGGAGATTTTAAAGCAAGCGACATTGACACGGCACTTGACCCGTATTTATATCAGATTGCAGACGAAATGCTGAATTACTGTAAAGACCGTAAAACAGTCGTTTTTTTACCGCTTGTAAAAACATCTCAGAAGTTCAGGAACATACTTAATTCAAAAGGATTTAAGGCTGCGGAAGTCAACGGAGAAAGTCCCGACAGAGCCGAAATACTCAAAGATTTTGATGAGGGCAAATATAATGTGCTGTGTAACTCAATGCTGCTTACGGAAGGCTGGGACTGTCCGTCAGTTGATTGTGTTATCGTTCTCAGACCGACAAAGGTAAGAGGACTTTATTGTCAGATGGTAGGAAGAGGCACAAGGTTGTGTGAGGGCAAAACGGAATTATTACTGCTGGACTTCTTGTGGCATACTGAACGGCACGAATTATGCAGACCGGCACATCTGATATGCGAGAATGAAGAAGTAGCAAAGAAAATGACGGAACAGCTTGCAGAACAAGCCGGTTGCCCTATTGATATTGAAGAAGCTGAACAAAAAGCAAGTGAAGATGTTATTGCACAGCGTGAAGAATCGCTTGCGAAAACTCTTGCAGAAATGAAAACAAGAAAAAGAAAACTTGTAGATCCGTTACAGTTTGAAATGTCTATTCAGGCTGAGGATCTTGCCGGATATGTTCCGTCGTTTGGCTGGGAAATGTCACCGCCGACTGAAAAGCAGATTAAGTCACTTGAAAAACTCGGTATTTTCCCTGACGAAATAGAAAATGCCGGAAAAGCAAAGCTGTTGCTTGACAGGCTCGGAAAAAGGCGTGATGAAGGTCTGACAACACCAAAACAAATAAGATTTCTTGAACAAAAAGGTTTTAAGCATGTCGGAACATGGCAATTTGAAAATGCAAGAAAACTTATTGACCGCATAGCCGCAAACAACTGGAAAATTCCAAACGGAATAGACCCTGCAACATATTCGGGAGTGTAAGCTATGGAAAAAATTTTAAAAGCACTTGAATATATAAATCCGGCTTTATGCAGCTATCAGGAATGGGTGAATGTAGGTATGGCTCTCAAATATGAGGGCTGTACCGTTTCTGACTGGGACAAATGGTCAAAATCCGACAAGCGTTATCACAGAGGAGAATGTGAAAGAAAATGGGATAGTTTCAACGGCTCGGAAAGCCCCGTTACAGGTGCAACAATATTTCAGATGGCAAGAGAAAACGGATACAAAGGCAATGAAGGTTCTGAACTTGACTGGGACAGTGAAATATCCGTTGAAGCAGAAGATATGCCAAAGCAGGTTGAAAAGTCGGAAATACCGCCACATATTCAGCTGATAACATACCTTGAAACATTGTTTGAATCAAGTGAAAATGTCGGATATGTTACCGAAACATGGAAAAAAGACGGACGGTTTCTGCCGGCAAAGGGACATTATGACAGAACAGCCGGACAGCTTATTGAGGCTTTATCAAAATGTAACGGCGACATAGGAGCAGTTTTTGGAGATTACAATACTCAGGCAGGAGCCTGGATAAGATTTAATCCGTTAGACGGAAACGGCGTAAAGAATGAGAATGTAACAGATTACCGCTTTACGCTTGTTGAGAGTGACGATATGGAACTGTCAAAACAGCGTCAGATTATTGAAAATCTGCGGCTGCCGGTTGCGTGTCTTGTATTCAGCGGCAAAAAATCCATACACGCTATTGTACATGTTGACGCATCAGGCAAAGATGAATACCGCAAGCGTGTTGAATATATTTATAAGCAATGTCAAGACGCAGGTCTGAATGTTGACATACAGAATAAAAATCCGTCAAGGCTAAGCCGTATGCCCGGTATTACAAGAGGAGAAAAACAGCAAACCTTACTCGCAACAAATATAGGATTCAAGGATTTTTTATCATGGGAAGAATATATTGAAAGCGTTAATGATAATCTGCCTGATGAAGAAAATCTTGCTAATGTATGGAATAATCTTCCTGAATTGTCGCCATCGCTTATTGAAGGAATACTGCGGCAAGGTCATAAAATGCTTATTGCAGGACCGTCAAAAGCCGGAAAGTCATTTGCACAGATTGAGTTATGTATAGCAATAGCTGAAAATAAATCGTGGTTTGGCTTTAAATGTACACAAGGCAGAGTTTTATATGTCAACCTTGAACTTGACAGGGCAAGCTGTTTACACCGCTTTAAAGATGTATATGAGGCTTTGAAAATTAAGCCGGACAACCTGAAAAACATAGATATATGGAATTTAAGAGGTCGTTCCGTGCCTATGGACAAGCTCGCACCAAAGCTTATCAGGCGTGCAAAACAGAAAAATTATACGGCGGTTATCATTGACCCGATTTACAAGGTTATCACGGGTGATGAAAACAGTGCTGACCAGATGGCTGCGTTTTGTAACCAATTCGACAAAATCTGTACAGAACTCGGCACGGCGGTAATATACTGCCATCACCATAGCAAAGGTTCACAGGCTGGTAAAAGGTCAATGGACAAAGCGAGCGGTTCGGGAGTATTTGCAAGAGATCCTGACGCATTACTTGATATGTCGGAGCTTACACTGAGTGACAGCATAATAAAGCAACTTGAAAACAATGCTGTATGCGAAATCTGTATGAAGTGGCTGAGGCGGTTTAATAAATCAAGTGAGGTGTCACAGGACGATAAATGCAGTGAAGTTAAAATGCGTGATATATGCTTTAAAATGCTTCCTAAGACTTCTTTTGAATTGTTGATGAAAGATGTCGAACGGGCAAGAAAAGAAGTGCAGAGCCGTACAGCGTGGAGAATAGAGGGTACTTTAAGAGAGTTTCAGAAGTTTGAGCCAATAAATCTTTGGTTTAAATATCCGATACACATTGTTGATGATTCGGGTATTCTAAAAAATGTTGATGATGATTTTAACTCAAAAGGTTCAAACTGGAAACAGAACTTTGGGAAGAAAAAATCATCAGAAGAACGCAAACAGGAACGCAACGAGACACTCGAAACTGCCTTTGACGCATGCAATATTGACGGTGAAGTAAGCGTATCTGACCTTGCAGAATATATGGCAATAAGTGAAAAATCGGTAAGAAACCATCTCAAAGAACATAAAAAATTCTACATTGCAGACGGTAAAGTGGGTATGAGAGGGAAGGAAAAAGTCGAATAAATTTTCCTTCTTTCTGTAAATGATGGAAGGAAAATCTCGAATAATTTTCCTTTCCGTCAGGGAAGAAAAAGTCGATATTTTATCGAGAATTTCACTCAAACGGATTTTGAGAGAAAAAGTCGATAATTTATCGAGATTTTCACAGGGAAGGAAAATGTATATATACTACGTATATATAGTCTTCCGACTTTCCCTTGCGGTCAAGGGGGTAAGTAGTCGTGCGACAGCTTACGCACGACGACTCCTTCCCCTATCCTTGACAAAAGCAAATTTTCAAAAAAATAAAAATTTATTGCTTTAATGAGGTGAAGTATGAGAAACTTTGAGAACTTATACAAAGTCAGAAAAATCATTGATGATTTGATTGCTTGGATAAAAGAAGTTGAAAACTTAACACCTGACGAATGCAAGTTGCTTATTCGTGCATTGGAAAAATCTGTAAAAGAAGAGGAGAAAAAAGATGTTTGAAAATAATTCGTGTGCAAACCGTGATTGTTATTATTGTGATTGCTATGACGCTGACAGAGAAGGGTGTACAATGCCAAGCTGTGACATGTTTTATGCCTGCCCTTTGGAAGCGAAAGAAACTGAATTTTTTATGGCAATGATACCGCCGACAGTTACGGCTCAGGAACATAAAGTCACAGTCAGAAACGGTAAGCCTGTTTTTTATGAACCTGATGAGCTGAAAGACGCTAAGGCAAAAATTATAGCTAATCTATCCGGACATACTCCGACGGTGCCATATCGTTGTGGTGTAAGGTTGATTACAAAATGGCTGTTTCCAAAAGGCAAACACCGCAACGGTGAGTACCGAACAACAAAGCCTGATACGGATAATTTGCAAAAACTTCTTAAAGACTGTATGACGGCTTGTAAATTCTGGAAAGATGATGCGTTGGTATGTTCGGAAGTTATTGAAAAGTTCTGGGCGGATATTCCGGGGATTTACATACGCATTGAGGAGATAGACAATGGAGCTGTCGAGGATTAAATACAAGCTGAACAAAGAAGTCAGTTACAAAGGTGTAAAATACAGGCTTACGGCTTGTATTTTACGCTATAACGAAAAAGACGGATATTATTATCAGGCTGAGTTACAGGATTTGAACGCAAACTCTGTGCTGATATGTAAACTTGCTGAGGTGGAAGAAACGAAACAGGAGGCAAACAATGAATCTTAACAAAGCAATAGGCTATCGGCTTATTGAACTTATGCTGAAAAACAACAGAATGACTGCGTTGGAACTTGCAAAGCGTTCAGGCGTCAGTAATGAGTGTATTTCAAGAATACTGAACGAGAAAACAAATGTTAAAGTTGATACAATCAAACTATTGTGCAAAGGTTTTAATATTACGCTTGCAGATTTTTTTAACTGCAAGTATTTCAGAGAGGTGACTTAGGTTTGACACTGAAAAAATTATCGCAGTTATATCATCTCAAACAGGAAATAAAGATGTATGAACAGCTGATACAGAAACTTCAATCAGATGCGGAGGGTACAACACAGAATTTAACAGGAATGCCGCCATCGGGAAATGTCAGCGACAAAGTCGGTCAGATTGCGACGGATATTGCTGACTACAAAGCCTTAATTGAATACGACAAACAAAAGTGCAAAGAGGAATACAGAAAACTGCACGAGTACATACAAAGCATTGATGATAGTCTGACAAGACAGATTTTTACTTTACGGTTTGTCGAGTGCAAAAGCTGGTTTGAGGTTGCCGACTCTATCGGTTCATCAGAATATGCTGTTAAACAAATTTGTTACCGCTATATCAAAAAACACTGAAAGTTGTCACACATGTCACACGCACCTGTGGTAAAGTAATAGCATAGAGTTCCGGGAAAAACGCAACTCTGACAAAAGTATAATCGGGCGGTGACAGGTTTGTCCTCTTACCTGTGCCGCCGACGATTGTATATACTGTGATGTAGCTTAACGAGTTAAAGCAGTCGCCTTATAAGCGTCAGTTGTCGGTGCAAGTCCGGCTATCACGACCAAGTATGAGTGGCATTTGTTTCCCCTCCTGTAAAATAAAATGTACA
>JAQXZA010000064.1 GCA_029226955.1 Clostridia bacterium
AGTATGATAATCCGCTGAATGCGTGGAACGATTACATAACAATGCTTGACATTATGGTACGCAAGCAGATCGGCGATATGTTTGAAAGTGAGCATAAAAACCGCTATACAGGAAAGCCCAAAACAGATAACACATAATGAATAGTCGAAACCACTGTATGTTCAAATGAGCATACAGTGGTCTGCCGGGAATGGTCGCCCGGCACTGATGATGACAGACCGGAAAGGATGATTTTATGAACGCAAAAGAAATGCCTGCTATTGAATTAGATCAACAACAGGCAAAGAATATTATAAAATATTCATTTAATCGAACTGATGTTAGCAAAGGATTGGTGAAAATGGAAAAGGTAAGGAAATTATCGGGATATTTTATAGGTAACGACAATCTTGAAAAGATAGCTGATATTGAACCTACACAGGAACAGCTGAAAAGAGCCATTGAAAAGTATGGCACAAAGTTCAATCCTTCAATTCAAATCTCCAAGCACTGATAAATATGAATTCAAAAAATTCTGAATCAGATTCAGGTACATTTGCAGGAGAATCCTGAGGTTTTTCTGATAAATAGCAAGTCATAAAATGGTATCTGAGAAAAAAGGTGAAAAATACTTCAATAGGAACGCTGTTTATTAAATTGATACAATAATTTTTATCGTTAAGATGACAGCTTAATTCAAAAACAAAATCATCTGTTTGCTTTGAATAGTCAAACATTATCTGCTCCGGACAATCCGGTTTAAAATTACTGTATTTCTCATTTATTTCCGGAGTAAAGAGGTCTTTAAGCAATCCATATAAACGGACTCTTACATTATTGATGGTACACAGCATATTTACTCACCTCCTTTCGACAATTACATAATACCACAAAGTCGAAACTGCCGCAATAAAATGTGGCGGTCTGCCGGGAATGGTCGCCCGGCACTGATGATGACAGACCATCAGTTTTTTGGTGTGAACCTGCCTTAAATATTGAATATTGCAAAACGAGATTTAATCAGATAAGGCAGTATTAAGTATCGTAATTTTTTTGATACAGCTTTTTGTGTCTGACCAATTTATAGTGATTAACACCGTTACCGTTTACAAAGTATGCCATAGATTGCAGTTTAAAATCTTTTTGTAGCAGAGATATTGCCGTATCGCTGTTGCAGGTATAAACGGTACGCTGTTTAATTCTGTATTTCAACCTTATCACCTCCCTTATAAAAGGCAGGCTCACATTGAAATTTTAGCACTTATTCTATATCTTGGCAAACGAAAGCTTTTTGTTGACGATAAAAAATCCATTCTGCATTTTATAAGGTGGTGAATACTACACTATGACGACAATTACAATCAAGGAAGCTGCTGAGATTAAATGCTGTACTGTACAGTATTTACAAAAACAGGCATTAAACGGCGAAATAAGCACTGTTACGGAGCTTACAAAGAATAACCGTAAACGATATATGATACCGCTGAGCGAGCTTACGACAGAGGAGCAGATGAAATATTACAGAATGCACGATATGCCGCTGCCGGAAGAACTGGAAAAGCCGAAAAAGACCAAAAAAACGGTCAGTCGCAGTACAAATATTGAAGACTATACGGCTGATCAGCGTGACGAGATGGCTTTCTGGCATAAAATTTTACAGGAGTGGGACAGTTATTGTTTCGGCAAGCCGTCAAAGGTACAGGCAACAAAGGAATTTATTGAAATGACAAGAAAAAAATATCCTGATATAAAAATATCGTCGGATATACTGTACCGCCGTCAGCGTGCTGAAAAAGAAAGCGGAATATGCGGTCAGGTTGACGGTCGTGGCGGTCACAATAAAGGCAGCAGTGTTATACCGAACGTTGTATGGAATACATTTCTGAGTTTTTATCTTGATCAGAATAAGTTTCCGCAGACGCAGTGCTATGAATACACACAGCTTGTTGTTGAACAGGAATGTCCCGAACTGCTCCCTCTGCCGAGTTACAGGACATTCAGCCGACATATACAAAGTGATGTCAGTTTTGCTGTAAAAACTCTTGGCAGAGAAGGAGAAAAAGCGTTCAAAGACCGCTGTGCTCCTTATGTCAAAAGGATTTATGATAATCTTGAAAGTAATGACTACTGGTTCGGCGACAACCATACTCTTGACATTGAATCAATAGGTAAAAACGGGAAAATACACAGGCTGCATTTATCGGCGTTTCAGGACGCAAGGTCGGGCATAATAACAGGATTTTATTTATCCGACGGAAATACAGGTCAGTCAACATTATTATCTTTGAGAAAAGGCATAATCGGCAGTGGGTGTCCTGAAATGTTATATCTTGACAACGGTCGTGAGTATATGGTTACAGATATTGCCGGACTTGGACACAGGCAGAAGAAATCAACAGCCGACAGGCAGAATCCTCCGACTGTACTCGCAAGACTTGATGTCGGACTTATAAATGCTCTTGTAAGAAATGCACAGGCAAAAAACATTGAAAGAACATTCCTTGATGTGAAAAATAAATTTTCAAGGCTGTTCGATACATTTGTCGGCGGAAATATCCTTGAAAGACCTGAAAAACTTAAACTTGTATTAAAAGGCAAATTCGGAGATATACCGACTGATGAAGAGGTTGCCGAGGCTCTTGATACTATGATTAACGGGTATTTTAACCTTGCACCATATAATGGCCCAGTTGTTAAGGACAGAGGAAAGCCGAAAATACAGGTATTTCAGGAAAATCTGAAAGTAAAGTGTGTAATTCCGGAAGAAGATCTGAATCTTATGCTTATGAGAAGCAGTCGCATTCAGACCGTCGGACAGCGTGGAGTGCATTTCGGAGATATAGACTACTGGAATGATGATTTGCTGGCAAAATACAGCGGTTGCAAGGTTTATTACCGATATGATCCTGATGATTTATCTTCCGTAAGAATTTACGATTTGGAGGAAAGATATTTAATGACCGTACCGGCAGACAACAGGGCTGTATGCGAATTTGGCACAAGTCAGGATAAACTCAAAGCGGCTCTGAAAACAGTCGGAAACTTCAAGAAGATTACAAAACAGGCTCTTGAAGCTCAGACTACAACCGTTTTCGGCAAAAAGAGTGCCTTGGAACTTGTACTTGCAAAAGCTGAAAAGAACAAGGAAATTCAGATTGCCGAGGGAAATCATATAATTGAAATTCAGCGTGCAAACGAGAAAATGCTTGAACAGGCAGTCGGTGCAGAGGTTGATGTTGATAACATTGTGTCTTATGACAGAATGATAAAAAATCTTGAAAATCAAGACGATAATTATTAAACGAAAGGACGATTTTTATGGCAGACACAAAAACTTACAACAGAGAATTGCAGGCAAAACTTGAAGATTACATCAGCGAGGTCGGCAGTCAGAACAAGGCTGCGTCTGCACTCGGCATATCGTCTTCTGTAATCAGTCAGTACAGACAAAGCAAGTATTCGGGCGATATTGAGGCTTTGGAAAATCGGCTTGCTGAGATGTTCGCAAACAAGGAAGAAGCAAAAGCCTTATACAAGGTCGGGGATTATGCTCCGACAACGGTATCGAAGGGCGTGTATCAGACAATAAGAATATGTCACCTTAAAGGCGGTCTTGCCGTTGAAGCCGGTGATGCAGGCATAGGCAAGACAATGGCGGCACAGCAATACATAAAAGACTATCCGAATACATCAATCTATATTGCAATAAATCCGTGTACAAGCAATGTAACGGCTTTTCTTAAAGCGTTTGCGAGGGCTTTACATATTGATGTAAGCGGACGAAAGGACGATATGTGGGCAAGGATAAATGAAACTCTGAAAGGCAGTAAAAAGGTTCTTATCATTGATGAAAGTCAGCATTTGCCGATTAAGACGATAGAAACTATCAGGTCGTTTTCGGACAACAACAAGGATTTGGGAATTTGCCTTATCGGAAACCTTGAAAGTTTGTGCAACAACGGAAAAGCCGGATATGCACAGATAAGAAACCGCACGAAGCTGACGAACACAAGGCATACATACAATATAACGCTTGAAGATATTGAGCTGCTGTTCCCCAACATTGACAAAAAGTCAGCTGAATTTTTACACAAGATAACTCAGACAGAACAGGCTGTGCGTGGTGCAAGCAACCTTTACAGCAATGCCGCTGACAATCAGAACACGAGTTATGAAGGTTTGATTGCTATGGCGAAAGCAACGAGAGTGCTTGTTAATTGATATTTATGAGGTGTTTAAAAGGTGGATAAAAACAAGGATATAGACAAAATGCTTGACGAGTTCATATCAACAGTCAGGAATGACGACACAGAAAACATAAACCGTTTGGTTGACGATATTTTCAGGTACTACGGTCTGAAAATTAGCGACGCAATAAACCCGATTAACGCTGTTTCACTTCCGTTTATATATTCGGTACTAAAAGGATATGTACAAACAATCGAAAAGCGTTTTCCTGAAGAGGTCGAGATAGCAAAATGCCTTGATAATACAATGAGTATTACCATAATTGTTCCGAAAAAATAATTGCAGGGCGGCAGAAAGTCTGCCGCCATTGTGCTAATGCAGCTCCCTGTGGGAACGGTCGCAAGCCCGTGTAAATGCAGAGCGGCACAAAAAATAATGCAGAATTGAGAATGCAAAATGCAGAATGAATGTGAACAATAATTCTGCACTCTGCATTCAGCATTTTGCATTTATAAGGAGATGATTGTAAAATGGCAAAGAAAAACTATCGCAAAACCCCTTTGGAAAAACAGCAGCACGAAAAAGCAGTGAAAATACGCAAGATGACCGATGAGCAGTTATGCGACTTCATTGATGAAATTTCCGCTCAGCCGAACACCCTGTATGAGTTTTTTGAGAAACTTGATGAGCTGAAAGGTACAGGCAACGGGATCAGCACGGGAACGATTTACAAACTCAGAAAAATTGCTGTTGAACAGGGATTTTTAAGCAGTGTGGAGAGTTGAGAGTGGAGTGTGGAGTTGCGAAAAAATAACTCCACTCTTCACACTCCAAACTCCACTCTGTTAACAGGTTGAAATCACACCTGATGAAAAACAACAAAGATATTTCATTGATTGAGGAGGAAAAAGTATGACAAAGAAAATCAGTAAATCGGGTTCGGTGCATTTGCCGAAAGAGCTACGCTCAGAAATCGGTATGCCGACAGGCTGTGCGGTGGATATAAACACGGACGGCGAAAGCATTACAATATGCAAGCATATCCCTGTATGCAGGTTCTGTGGTTCAGCAGAATATGTGCTGAACGTACTTGGCATAGAAATTTGCAGGCGTTGTGCAGAAAAAATCAAAGAAAAGGTTGATGAAAAATGATTGATGAAGTAAAGATCGACAGGCTGTCAGAAATCAAAAAACAGCAGGAAAAACTCAAAGCCGAAGCTGACAGGCTCGAAGGCGAAATTATCCTTGAATGTCGTAACGAACTGGAAAATACGAAGTATAAAACACTTACTAAGCACACTAAAAACGGAGCAACGGCAACTGTAACGCTTGCGGAA
>JAQXZA010000065.1 GCA_029226955.1 Clostridia bacterium
AGTATGATAATCCGCTGAATGCGTGGAACGATTACATAACAATGCTTGACATTATGGTACGCAAGCAGATCGGCGATATGTTTGAAAGTGAGCATAAAAACCGCTATACAGGAAAGCCCAAAACAGATAACACATAATGAACAGTCGAAACCGCTGTGTGTTCAGATGAGCATACAGTGGTTTCGACTGTTTGTTGCGGAGTGCCTCCGCTGTCAGATTGCGTTCAAACTTATTGTTACCGTTAAGTTATTGTCCGCACCATAAGTTATTGCTATAACTCCTAACTCCTAACTCCTAATTCCTAACTAATTTCAAAATCAGCGGTAATATTCTTGCCTTTGCACATAAGCGTCATAGTGTCGCCGTTTTCATCCGTGATTTTTGCTTTATTTCCGGACAGCCATTCGATATGAACCGCCCAGTCAAAAAAGTTATTACGGATATGTCTGTAAATTTTGAGCTGTTCCATAGTATGAATGTTGAAAGGCACTCCATAAAATTCTGAATACGTCTTATTGTTGCGGCAGTACACCTCAATATAAGAGCTGTCCAAAAATCTGACAACAGCCTTATCTCCGGATGCCAGCTGAATGTCAACCTCAAAATCGTCAAAATACTCGCTTATGTACTTGAGTATTTTATACTGTGGGATTGTTTCCACATTAAAAAACCTGTTCGATTTCAACATAATTTTTCCTCCTCTCAGAACTCGCCGTTAAATAAATGCCTTGCATATCTGCATATACTTGTCTGCGACACTTCAACACCGTTTGCTTTAAGAAAAAGCTGTATTTCCCTGTATGAAGCAGTGCTGAACAGCATATCATCTACTTTGTCCCTCAGAATCCTTGGAAGTTTTTCTATTGTTCCTGCCATTCTTCTTCTCGGCTTGACAATCACTTCTTCATCATCAGCATTTATAATTGTCTGATCACGGTTCATAAGAAGCGGCATAAGCTGTTTTATTGTTTCCGATACAGCTGATGCAACAGCTTGCTGTACTACCTGTGCCATATCGTTATTTATATGAGCGTCAAGTGTATATCCGCCTGTGCGTCTTATTTCAGGAATTACTTCATCAAATATCCAGCTTTCAAATTTTTCAGCGGAAGGAAGCTTGCTGTGGGTTATAAGTCTGTACAGATTGCCCTCGGTGATATACTTCTTGGCAACATTCTGAATTGCCGGAGTTCCGTCTGCCTTGACCCCTGTCTGTACCCCTACGGAACGAATCGTTACCCCGGGGGTCTTGCAATGATCTGAAATTGCCTTTCTCGGATTTTCATAACCCAACATTTTCGCACAATCAGTAGCCGGAAAATACTCTTTGCCGTCAACGGTTATAACTTCAAGCGTTCCAAACTCGCTGTTGTTAAAGATTTTCATTTCTTCCATATCAATTCTCCTTTCCTATTAAGTCATAGAGACTGCATTTAAGCACTTTTGTAATTTCATATGAGAGCGGTAATGATATGGCTTTTGTTCCTCGTTCAATCTGTGCCAACATAGATTTTCCAATACCAATTTGTTCAGCTAAATCAGTTTGACTTATTCCTGCATTTTCACGTATTTTCCTGATATTCTGACCTATACTCATATTTGATACCTCCTTGTTTTGTATTGTTTACTGTGGTAAAATGTAGTTGTGTTTACTACTGTAAACAATTATATCTTACTTTTATGAGAAAATCAATATCAAATCTCATTTTTTTAAGATTTCTACGTTTTGCACAATTCAAAATTATCATTTTTATGAGATTCAAGGAGGAGTTATATTGTTTTGGGAAAGATTTTACAATTTATGTATCAAAAACGGTAAAAAACCAAATCCTTTAGGTAAAGAAATAGGAATATCATCGGGAATTATTAGTAAATGGAAAAACGGTAGTATCCCTAATGGAGAAACTTTAATTGTTTTAGCTAAATTCTTTAATTGTTCTGTGGATTACCTTCTTGGGCTTGAAGAATCACAGCCACAAATAACTGAATATAACAACTCTTCTGTTTCTAATAATCTTGATGAACAACAACAAAAACTAATTGATAACTATAACAAGTTAAATGATTCCGCTCAAAAGGCACTTGTACAATATTCCGACTTTATGATAACTAAGCCGGAAAATTTAAAAGAGCCGGCTGACGCTGATCAAATGATTTCCTGACAAAAAAGAAAATGTATATTTATACAAAAATGGCGTATAAATATACATTTATGTTGAAAACTTTTAAAAGTGCCAGAAAGCCGGTATTTATCGGATACGCAACTAATTGCAATTAAAACTAAATTTAGTTGCGATTGTTGCGAATAAATAAATCACAACAACCTAAAACTTTATATTTCAATCTTTTTAAAAAATATAGTATTAAAGCGGTTTTCAACAGTTTAAACACCCTATAAACACCGCACAAACACCATTTTCAAAAATCGTTACATATCATAAAAAATCGCATAAAATCCTTTGACAAGCAAAATACAAAAAACAAGCCGTCTTTCAAGTCGTACCGATATAGTACGCTCAAAAAACGGCTTGTTTGCTATGTTTTTTGTGTTATATTGTGTTTTCACGGCTTTTTTCAATTACCCTGTCTTTTTTGTATTCTGCTTGTCATTTTACAGCGGGCTGCTTTTTCCCTTGTGATGTTGTTCATTTCAACCTCAACGCCGATTGTCTGCTTTTTCATTTCTTCGATTTGTCTTGTTGTTTTTTCGCTCATGGTATGTACCTCCGTTTGTTTTTTTTGTGTGTTTTCCCTTTCGGTGTACACATATT
>JAQXZA010000066.1 GCA_029226955.1 Clostridia bacterium
AGCCGAAGCAACAGATTTACAGTCTGCCCCATTTGACCGCTCTGGAACTCTCCCGAATTATAAAGCCTACCTGAAATGAGATAGGCTTATTTGTGGAGCTGGTGGACGGACTTGAACCCCCGACCTGCTGATTACAAATCAAAGTTGTGATGAAAATTATCTTTGAGATAATCGTTCAGGCACTGAATATTTTTATCGACATTTTCTTCATCAAGATGTGTATATATATCAAGAGTGATTTGTACATTGCTGTGTCCCATCAGTTTGGACGCAACAAGAACATCAACACCTGATTTATATAACAAGGTTGCATAAGTATGTCTTAACATATGTGGGGTAATGTTGTCAAGTACAATCGGTACACCTTTTGAGTCGAATTTATTTCTATTTCCACCGAAAGCAGCTAAATTCAATTCAAGCCAATATGATTTCCAAGCCGATTTCCAACTTGATGGAGTATGTAAATTGCCGTCTTGTTTTGGGCATACATATATACTCTTACAGTTGTTTTTTACCTTTTGAAGATACATTGATAAATCAATGGGAATAGGTACTTTTCTGCACTTACCGTTTTTTGTTCCGTTTGTTACAGTAAATTCATTAGGAGCTGTGCGTTGAACCCTATGATGAACCTGTATTACCTGATTATACAAATCAACATCTGACCATTGCAGAGCTAATAACTCGCCTGCTCTCAAACCGCAAAGCATCATAATCAAGGCGGCGGTTTTGCATTTATGAGGAGTAGTGGCTATAAGTTGCTGTTCAACACAGGTCAACGCTCTGCGTTGTTCTTGTTTTGCATTTTTGGGTATTTTCCTGTTTCGTGCAGGATTTTTTATTATAAAGTCATTATCTACGGCAAACTCGAAAATCGAGTTTGCCGTATTTAATATATCTTTAAGTCCCTTTTTGCTCATAGGCTTGCCGGTGTTCGGATTACGTTTAGCCCTTGATACTATTATATTGTCTATATCAAAAGGTCTAATAGTAGTAATATCTCTGTTACCTATAAATTCGTTAAGATGTTTTATGCTATTCTTTATTTCAAGTTGATATGTGTAACATATCCCCTCACACTCTTTGTTAGAATACCATATAGCAGCTAATTGACTAAATGTCATTGGATAACCCCCAGTAAAAAAATTACTTTCCGAAAAGCAATTAAAATATACCACTTATAATAATATAAGTCAATATATACATAATAAGTTCGTTAAACGAAAATATTTTTGTTTAACATTGTCAAAAACAAGTATTCACAATTTATGTTTAAATAATAAAAGGCGGTGAATTATATGATAAAGGTAGTTAAACTTCCGTTAATTTATGCGGAAGAGAAAAATGATAGCAATATGGACTACAAAAAGGTGTATGAGGTGTTGTGGGATTTGCAGAGGCAAACAAGAAAGATTAAAAACAAGGTTATACAGCTTTGTTGGGAATATAGCGGATTCGCAAGCGAATACAAAAATAAAAACGGTGAATATCCAAATGAAAAAGAAGTAATTGGAATGTCACTTAGAGGATATACATATAACACTATTTCCGGTAGCGGAGAGTATGGTTTGTACAGTGCAAATCTGTCTGCAACAACAAATAAAGCATACAAGGAATTTAACAATTCAAAAGTTGAGGTATTCAAAGGTACTCGTTCCATTATTAACTACGGTTCTAACCAACCGTTGGAAATTTCCAAACACAGTATAAAAATTGACAGCGAAGATGAAGAATATAAAAATTTCTATATTCAGATAAAGATGTTCAGCAGAAAAGGAAAAGATGATTACGGATTATCGGCTCTTCATTTATGGTTCAAGGCTATTGTTAAAGACAGATCTACACGATGTATATTGGAACGGTGTATATCAGGACAATATGCTGTTGGCGGTAGCTTGATGAAATATAACAAAAAGAAGAAATTATGGTGTCTGAATCTCGTCTATGAAATGCCTGTTTCTGAAAAAGATAGAAAAGGCAAAAAGATTTATCTTGAAAAGGATAAAATACTTGGTGTTTTTCTTGATTCCATTAAACCGATATGTGCTTCGGTTTATGGTGACAGTAGAAAATTCATTATAGACGGAGATGAAATAGAAAGTTTCCGAAAAAGTACAGAGCAACGAAGAATATCACTCCTTAGACAAGCAAAATATTGTGGTAACGGTAGGATCGGACACGGTATAAAGACAAGAAATCATCCTGCATATAAAATCGAAGATAGAATTGCTCGTTTTCGAGATACAGCTAATCATAAATACAGTCGGGCATTGGTAGAATATGCTGTCAGAAACAACTGTTCTGTGATTCAGATGGAGAACCTGACAGGGGTATCCACAGAGGATAAATTCCTCAAAAATTGGAGTTATTATGACTTGCAGACAAAGATTGAGCAGAAAGCACAAGAATACGGAATTACTGTAAGGTATTTGAAACCTGCTTATCTGACAAAGCGATGTTGCTTCTGCGGATTTATAGACAAAGAACAGAAACCGGCAGAAAAATTCATCTGTCCTCAGTGCGGCAAGGAAATAAGCACATTCTATAATGCAAGTCAAAACTTGGCTGTAGATAAGATAGATGAGGTAATCAAAAAAGCTTTGGAAGAAAACAAAACATAATTAGGTTAATGGGGTGACTCGACACCCGAAAGCCGAGAACAGTATGAGTAATTCCTTCTTATGAGGGTATCAGATACACTCGGCGAGGTATAAATTGTATGCATTTAAGCCGCATACACAATATGTAGCTGTTTCAGCTTGTGTGTACGCACATATTGCGAGGATTTTGCGTATTTTTGTTTCAGCTTATGTGTACACACATATTGCGAGGTTTAACTGTATTTTATATCAACTCACAATTGATATTGCGAGAAATACATTCAATATATTAAGATAAACAGCTAATTTATATAGTAGATAGATTATTATTGGGGTGGCTCGACACCCGAAAGCCGAGAACAGTATGAGTAATTCCTTCTTATGAGGGTATCAGATACACTCGGCGAGGTATAAATTGTATGCATTTAAGCCGCATACACAGTATGTAGCGGTTGCAACTTGTATGTACGCACGTATTGCGAGAATTCAAATGCTATCGGATCTCCCTTAGGTGCAAGGTTGCAACTTGTATGTACGCACGTATTGCGAGGCTGGTTTCTTCTACACAATCGAAAACATAACGCGTTGCGACTTGTATGTACGCACATATTGCGAGGAATTATAAAAATTTATTACAATTAAGGAGATTACAACTATGAAAAATTCAAAAACAAAAATCATTGCAGTCGCTAATCAGAAAGGCGGCGTTGCAAAGACTACGACCGTCATCAACATTGGAGCAGGACTTTCCTTTAAAGGCAAAAATGTACTCCTTGTTGATACGGATAATCAATCGCACCTTTCCCGTTTTCTTGGTTATAACAATCAGGACGGTAAACCGACAATATCAGAACTGATCTGGCAGACGGTATCAAAGGTGAAACAGCCTGTAAAGGAAGCTATCCGCAAGTCTGAGCTTGGTATAGATTATATACCGTCAAATTTTATGCTTGCCGGAATTATTTCCATTCTCGGCACTGACAGCGACAGCACAGGTGTATTCAGCCGTCTTTTCTCTAACGGTGATTTTGATGAATACGATTATATCATCATTGACTGCCCCCCAACATTGGACTTGCTCGTATCAAATGCCCTGAAAGCTTGCAACAAGGTACTTATTCCTGTGCAGTCTGACTACTGGGCATATGAGGGTGTCGATCAGCTTCTCGCTACGCTACAAAGAGTCAAGCAGACTAATGACATTAAGCCTTATGTACTTGGAATGCTCGTTACAATGTTCAATAAAAGAACCAATTCGGCAAAGGCTATTATGGAAGCAATGAATGAAAGCTACGGCAGCTTTGTCTTTGAAAATGCGATTGCATACAGAGATGAAGTCAAGGTCGCAACCATCGAGCATAAGAGCCTTGTCAGCAGAAAGAACAGCGTAATAGGACAACAGTATATGGCAGTCGTTGATGAAATTATCAGCAAGGAGGGACAGGACAATGGCTAAAAAATTGACTATTCCTAAACAACAGTTTCCTACAAGTGTAGCTGATGCTTATAATGAGCTTTTAGGTATTGATACTAATCGTGTTGTTAATCTTCCTCTCTCGCAGCTTGATGAGATTGATGATCAGCCCTTTCCTGTCAACGAAAGCAAGGTTGATCAGATTGCAGACAGCATTGAAAATGTCGGTGTTATTGAGCCTATTATCGTTGTAAAAAATGGGGAAAGATACAGTATTCTTTCCGGCAGACATCGTTTCAGAGCGTGTTATAAACTCGGCAAAGATGAAATCCCTTGTTACATTAAAGAAACTGACGATACAACAGCCCGATATATCCTGATTGCTACCAATACAGACAGAAACAATGAATATTCCCCTATTGTTTATGCTCGTGCATACGCTGAGCAGATTGAGTTGATGAAGAAACTCGGAAAGAAATCCGTTGTCAATGCGATTGCAGAGCAGAACGGTATTAACCGAAAACAGATCTATCGTTATCTCAGGCTTAACTATCTAATACCTGATATTCAGAAATTGGTTGAGGATAAGATACTGACAATTGAAGCAGCCGTTGAACTTTCTTTTCTGTCGGATAAAAAGCAGATTGCTTTTTTTGAATATCTGAACAATCTTGGTATAGCTGACAATATCATCACTCGCAATTTCAAGGTTGCTGTCACAAAGAAAATACATATAGCAGCAGAAAATATCAGTGATGATGAATTTGCCGCCAATGTAGATAAGATTGTTTTCGGAAAATACAATCAGGATGCAGAGAAGTCGATTGAATCAACTGTACTTTCAGAACAGACCGTCAATGAAGCTGATATAGGTTCTGAGAAACAGGAAACCGAAGAAATTATCAAACCGTCAGAAGAAGCTGTTTCCGTTCTGTTACCTGCTTCCAAAAAGCAGACGAAAGAGAAAATGGGGCTTGAAGCCCCAAAAATTGAGCCGGAAGAAATTACCGAAGATGAGTATGAATCCAATGACAGAGTTACTGAAAGTCCAACCGCTCGTCAGCCTGACCGTGTAGCCAACAAAAGTACCATTGAAGAAGTTATTAAGGGCTATATGCTGCTTGCATTACAGGCACACGGCATTGAAACAGAAAATATCAGCATAGCACAGATTGATTCTATTTTCGGCAGATATAGCAAAAACGAAGCGGCAGAAGTGTATAGAAAGGGGCTTTAAGAATGAGCATTATTTTTAAAGATGATATACAGAAGGATAATTATATTGTGCTTGATACTGAAACGACAGGCTTGTCAAGTGACTATGACGAAATATTACAGTTGTCAATAATTGACAACAACGGCAACACGCTGTACAACCAGTATTTCAAGCCAGAGCGTCACACGGAATGGACGCAGGCACAGGAAGTTAACGGTATTTCACCCGATATGGTCAGAGATTGCCCAAATATCAAGGATAAACTTAACGAAATCAACTCGATAATATCCTCAGTACATAAAATTGTCGGCTACAATACACAATATGATTTAGGCTTTTTACAAGCCGCAGGTGTGAATATTGCAGAGGACACAGAAATTGCTGATGTAATGCGTGACTTTGCTCAGATTTACGGCGAATGGAACGATTATTACGGCGACTACAAGTGGCAAAAATTAACCAAATGTGCTGACTATTACGGATATGATTGGGGCAACGATACCGCCCACGATAGCTTGTCGGATTGTCGGGCAACGCTTTTCTGTTATAAAGCAATGAAACAATAATAAATGCCAAAGAGATACGATTATCAATGTCGTATCTCTTTTTTATATCGGAATAAAGGTTTAGTCGGTTCGACTCCGACAATTCCGACTATGAGCTGCTTATCTAAGCAGTTTTTTGATTACAATTAAGGAGATAGCACAAAAACTATGAAAGCGTTTTTCAGACTGAATAACAGTATTCTCGACTGTGGTCTGACACCAAACGAATTAAAAGTAGCTGTATGTTTGTATAGCTGCGTTTTCGGAAACAGATATGTGGTTCAGGTAAAACAGTCAACGATTGCCCGTAAATGCGGTATAAAGTCAATTTCAACTATTGGCAATATTATCTGCAAGTTGCAAAGAAAGGGCGTTATA
>JAQXZA010000067.1 GCA_029226955.1 Clostridia bacterium
ATTGTTTGCAGATGAAAACATTGAAATTCCAAGACTTAACGAAAAAATAGTAAATCTTCTTTTGCGTAATGCAAGCGAAAATTTCGATTGGAGTAATATAAGTCCTACAATTTTCGGTGCGGTTTTTGAAAGCACACTGAACCCCGAAACACGACGAAAGGGCGGTATGCATTATACCTCTATCGAAAACATACATAAAGTAATTGACCCGCTGTTCCTTGATGATTTAAAAGAAGAACTTGACACCATAAAAGCCGATACCGTTACAAAAACACGGGAGAAAAAACTCAAAGCGTTTCAGGACAAGCTGGCAAGCCTTAAATTTCTTGACCCAGCCTGTGGTTCGGGAAATTTTCTGACGGAAACATATATATCGTTGAGAAAACTGGAAAATGAAGTGTTAAAAGAGTTAAATCTCGGACGAACAAAAGGACAGATATTATTCGGTGACCAGTTCAACCCGATAAAAGTTTCAATCGGTCAGTTTTACGGCATAGAAATAAACGACTTTGCCGTGACGGTAGCAAAAACGGCATTGTGGATTGCCGAAAGTCAGATGATGAAAGAAACAGAAGACATTGTTCATATGAACCTTGACTTTTTGCCGTTAAAATCATACGCAAACATAGTTGAGGGCAACGCACTAAGGACTGACTGGGAAAGCGTCGTTCCAAAGCACGAACTTAATTATATTATGGGCAATCCGCCATTTGTGGGTGCTCAATATATGACAAAAGAACAGAAGTCTGATTTAATGAATCTTTTTAAAGATAACAAAAAATCAGGGTTATTAGATTTTGTTTGTGGTTGGTACAAAAAATCATCAGAACTAATATATAACACTAATATAAAAACCGCATTTGTATCTACAAATTCTATAACGCAAGGCGAACAAGTGTCTGCCCTATGGAAACCTTTATATGACAAATACAAAATAAATATTGATTTTGCGTACAATACCTTTTTATGGGATAGTGAAGCCAGTTTAAAAGCAAGTGTTCACTGCGTAATAATAGGATTTAGCACAACAGTCAATAAAATCAAAAGATTATTTTCAGATAATCATTTTCAAGAAGTCACAGATATTAACTTTTATTTAACAAATGCACCTATGGTCTTTATTGAAAGTCGAAACAAACCATTATGTAATGTATATCCTATTACAAAAGGGTGTCAACCTACTGACGGCGGAAATCTAATCATTGAAAATGATGAATTAGAGGATTTTCTAAAAAAAGAGCCAAAGGCTAAAAAGTACATAAAACAATTAGTAGGTGCAAAAGAGTTTATAAACAATAAAAAACGCTGGTGTCTATGGCTTGTAGGCGTTAGTCCTGCTGAATTACGGAAAATGCCTTATGTAATGCAAAGAGTTGAAAAAGTAAAAGAAATGCGATTAAACAGTTCTGATAAAGGAACTCAAAAATTAGCTGAAACACCAACATTGTTTAGAGAAACATATAATCCAAAATCATTCATAATTATACCAAGCACTTCTTCTGAAAGAAGAAAATATATACCATTAGGATTTTTAGACGAAAACACTATATCAACAAACGCAAATTTAATCATACCAAATGCCACTATTTATGATTTTGGTATTTTGATTTCAAATGTTCACATGGCTTGGACGAGGGCAGTATGTGGACGACTGAAAAGTGATTACAGATATTCAAAAGACATCGTTTACAACAATTTTCCTTGGTGTAAGCCTACACCGCAACAAAAGGAAAAAATCGAACAGACCGCTCAGGCTATACTTGACGCAAGGGCATTATATCCCGACTGTTCTCTTGCTGATTTATATGACGAAACAACTATGCCCCCCGAACTCAGAAAAGCACATCAGAACAACGACCGTGCTGTTATGAGTGCTTACGGCTTTGATGTCAAAACCACAACAGAATCAACCTGTGTCGCCGAACTTATGAAAATGTATCAAAAGCTGACAGAAAAAAGTCAGTAAAACATAAAAACAAGTGACAACGCTATTGTTGCCACTTGCTTTTTTATTTTTGAATTTCAGAACAGTTATCTGATTTTTATACTCTTTGTTACATATCCGCCGTAATATGTTTTACCGTCAACAATTCTGTAAGCCCTTACCGTGAAATAATATACCTTATTTTTTGTAAGTCCTGTTTTGGTGTAACTTGTTGTTTTGTTATTGACGGTTTTAAGAGTCTGCCACGAACCATTTTTTGATGTTTTGTAGTAAATCTTGTATCCGCTTGCACCTGTTACCTTGTTCCACTTAACAGTTGCTTTTCCTGTTCCTGATGTAAGGCTGAAATTAACGGTTACAGGATTTGTTGATGTATAAAGCTGTTTTGAGAGAGAACCGTAAACCGTTTTTCCGCCTGATACACTATATGGTTTTATCGCAAACTTTTGTGA
Organism: Clostridia bacterium; assembly: GCA_029226955.1. GTDB lineage: Bacteria > Bacillota > Clostridia > Oscillospirales > Acutalibacteraceae > UBA1213. The sequence goes on from JAQXZA010000067.1 coordinate 2,398, forward strand.
TGTACCCGAAAGCAGATTCGTAACGGTATAACTGGTTGATGTGGTTGTCTTGATTTTTGTCCACGTATTATTTTTGTACTGATATACTTCATAACCTTTTGCACCCGACACTTTATTCCACGAAAGCTTTATAGATTTTGATGATACACTTGCCTTTGGTGCAGACATAACAAGCATTGATGTATATTTTTTGCCTGTAATATAACCACAAACCGAACATTTTCTTGCTGTATAACCCTTTGCAAAACAGGTTGATTTTACAGTGATGTTTTTGTAGCTGTGACCTGAAACATTTTTGTAATTATCCTTATAACTGTCGCCGCAAACTGAACATTTATGAACTGTATATCCCTTTTCTGTACAAGTCGGATTTACAACAGTAGCAGTGTATTTATGTCCACTTGCCGCAATTTCTTTTGTTTCTGTTTTGCCGCAGAGTGAACATTTTCTTTCCTGTGTTCCTGACGTTGTACAGGTTGCATTTTTTGTTGTTTTCCAACTGCTGAAACTATGTCCTTTTGCGTTGGTGTATGTATCTTTGTATGTGTTGCCACAAACTGAACATTTATGAACTGTATAACCCTTTTCTGTACAAGTCGGATTTACAACAGTAGCAGTATATTTATGTCCACTTGCCGCAATCGTTTCTGTGTATGCACTTCCACATTCACAAGTATAAGTTATTGTTCCGGTTTCTGTACAAGTCGGCTGTTTTGTAACTTTACTTGTGTATGAATGTTTAACATCAATAGTTTTTGTATAATTTTGGCCGTTTGCCGACGCTGTAATTACAGCTTTTCCGCATTTTATTACTTTTATTTTGCACGAACCATTACCTGATGATTCGATAGATACAATACTGTTATCAGATGATTTCCACGAAGAATCCATTATCAGTAAATCAGTACCGCTACCGTCATCATATTTTACATTTGTAAACAGATTTAATGTTGAACTTTCTCCCGGTTTAAGCTGGACATTACCTTTTATTGAAGGTTCTCCATCAAGAGCTGATTTACTCACTTCTAATTTTTGAATACAATTTTTGACTGCTGTTCCGTGCGTTCCGTCAAGATTTGCACTGCCTGAAAGAAATTTGCCTGGAAGAAATTCGCCCGCCGTAGTATTGTAATATTCTCCGGAATTTGAGCAAAAAGTTCCAAGACCGACGTATGTATTATTCGGGTCTATCATTGCGGTATAATGACCTGTAACGGCATACGGGTTCTGATTAACCCAGTCTTCTTTTTCACTATACCACTGCTCAATGCCCCTAAGCATATTGTCAGTCCAGTTCCAAGCAAGCACTTCACCGTAACTTCTGACGCCATCAGGACTCTGAATAGCAAAACACCTGTTGCCGTTTGTCCTGATATGATGCTGTGTAACGCTTGCCTCTGCCGCACGTATCCTTGCAATATATTCAAGGTCAGATGACCATTTTATAGGTACGTAATCACTCAGAGTCAATGGTGTATTTGTTTTGGGATTTATAACACCTTCCCTGCAAGCCTCATAACGAATTTCATTGATTCTTGCAAGAGCCTCATCAATATTTACATTATATGTTCCTTTTATTCCCAGCATAACGCAGTCTTCCGATGGAGTCGTCACATCAGTATCAAGCACATAAATTGATTCCGCATTAACCTGTGTAAACGGAACTGCCATAAAAATAATCGTCGGAATTATAATGCACGACAATAGTTTTTTAATGAACCTCATTTTAATCACCCCGTATTTTAATAAATTCATTTGTATAATATCACAAAATATAAATATTGTCAATTATTATTGTATAAATTGTCATTTGCTTATTGATTTTTGTAATATTTCACGAAATACGAACCCTGAACTCAGCATATTGTCACATAAAAATTACAAATGTTACCGTAAGCCAGAAAATATGAAACATATTTATAAGCCCGTAATATATGATTATACAGTCAAGAAGTATTTTTACTATCCTTTCGTGCTTTGGCTTGTCCGTTAAAAAACGTATATGAAGATATGTCAGCAATACAAGCGGAACTATACATTTAAGAACAAATCCCCATATTCCATCAATGTTCATAGACAAAATCGGATTTGCCTCGATAAAAATTCCGCTCGAAATAAGCACAAGCGTAAACAGATAATCAAAAACATTCAGAGCATAAAGCAAAACAAGCCTTATATCATACTGCGTCCGTGACATAAACAATGAAACTATTTTTTTCATTAGGTTACCTCTTTCTGCACATAATGCTTTTTTCTTGCAAAATAATCGTAATTCCGATTATTATGTTGACAAAAGTGCCTTGAATGTTATACTATTATTCTATATTTTATAAATATCGGGAGGAATGGAATAATGTCAAAAGTACCATTTATAACAGAACAACAAGCTCGTGAAATAATAAAAAAATATCCTACACCTTTTCACATATATGACGAAAAAGGTATTCGTGAAAACGCAAGAAGACTTCAACAGGCTTTTTCGTGGAACAAGGGTTACAAGGAATTTTTTGCCGTAAAGGCTACACCTAACCCGTCAATCCTCAAAATTCTTAAAGAAGAAGGCTGCGGAACTGACTGTTCATCATATTCTGAACTTGTTATGAGCAAAAAATGCGGTTTTGAAGGTCATAATATAATGTTCTCGTCTAACGACACTCCGCTTGAAGAATTTAAGTATGCAAAGGAACTTGGTGCAATAATCAATCTTGATGATATAACGCACATTGACGCAGTTGAAAAAACTTGCGGTATTCCTGAAACTATATGCTGTCGTTACAATCCGGGCGGAAAATTCTCTATCTCAACAACAATTATGGACAATCCGGGCGACGCAAAATACGGTCTGACACGTCCCCAGATGACTGAGGCTTTTCTCCGTCTTAAAGAACTCGGTGCAAAGGAATTTGGTATTCACTCATTCCTTGCAAGCAATACTGTTTCAAATGAATATTATCCCACACTTGCAAAAATACTCTTTAAACTTGCCGTTGAACTGAAAGAAGAAACAGGCGTTCATATCGGATTTATCAATCTTTCGGGCGGTGTAGGTGTCCCATATACACCTGACAAAGAACCAAACGACATTATGGTAATTGGCGAGGGTGTCCGCAAGGCATACGAAGAAATACTTGTTCCAGCCGGAATGGGCGATGTAAAAATCTTTACTGAACTTGGACGATATATGCTTGCACCTTATGGTCACCTTGTTACAACGGCAATTCACGAAAAGCACACACACAAAGAATATATCGGTGTTGACGCTTGTGCCGTAAACCTTATGCGTCCCGCAATGTACGGTGCTTATCACCATATAACCGTACTTGGCAAGGAAAATCAGCCGTGCGACCATATGTATGACGTTACAGGCTCACTGTGCGAAAACAACGACAAATTCGCTATTGACAGAATGTTGCCGAAAATTGATATGGGCGATATTCTTGTAATTCACGATACAGGTGCACACGGTTTTTCAATGGGTTACAACTACAACGGACGACTCAAATCCGCTGAACTTTTGTTGCGTGAGGACGGTTCTGTTGTTGAAATCCGTCGCCCCGAAACAATCGACGACTATTTTGCAACCCTTGACGGCTACTGGAACGTTATAGAATAGTGTGGAGTTTGGAGAGTGGAGAGTGGAGAGTGGAGTTAACGGCTTGCCACTACTGTTAATGAAATTTTAAAGTTGTGGTCTGATAAACTTTATCTTAGTATGTTAGCACTATTTCACACTTTGATTACACCCGAAATTTATATCTGAATAAATTATGATTATGTTCAGATAAGTGTTGGTTTTAAGTGGAATTACTATAACTCCACACTCCACACTCCACTCTCCACACTGAATTATATGCACGGTGTGGAGAAATAATGACTTGTATTTGTAAGGGAGAAAATTTTTTGTAAAATTTCTTTCTATGATTGAAAAATGGCGGCTTTTAATGTATAATATTTATGAAATGCAGTTTTGATTCTGAACGTTAAACTGTAAAAATTATCTGATTTTAAAGGTGGGGACATAATGAGATATGACAATGACGCAAAACAAATGAAGTATGAATCTCTTAAAAAAGTTGCGGAACTTGCTTTTAACAATGAACTTGATGACGACCATATTGAACAGATTCCTTTTGATATAATCAAAGGTTCAGTACCGCATTTTCGCTGCTGTGTTTACAAGGAACGTGCAATTATAAGAGAACGTGTACGTCTTGCAACAGGCAAGCGTCTTTCATCAAACCGCAACGGTGAAATTATAACGGTTCTTCCGGCTGCCTGTGAGGGTTGTCCTATCGGAAGATTTACCGTAACAACAAACTGTCAGAGATGTATGGCAAAAAAATGTATTGCCGCCTGTCCGTTTGGTGCTATATCAGTTACCGGCAACGGTGCATATATTGACCAGAGCAAATGTAAGGAGTGCGGAAGATGTGCCGCCGCCTGTCCTTATCACGCAATAGCCGATACTTTGCGTCCGTGTATCCGCTCGTGTTCCGTAAAGGCTCTTACAATTTCCTCTGAAAGCAAACGTGCAGAAATTGAATACGATAAATGTATAAGCTGTGGTGCGTGTGTAAACAACTGTCCGTTTGGTGCTATATCTGATTCATCATCAATGACTCAGGTTATTGATGAACTCAAAGGCGACAAGGAAGTTTATGCAATGTTTGCTCCGGCTGTTGAAGGTCAGTTCGGTTTAGCAAATGTAGGTATGATTAAATCCGCAATAATGAAACTCGGATTTGATGGTGTTTATGAAGTTGCACTCGGTGCTGATGCTGTTTCCGAACACGAGGCACACGACCTTCTTGAAGCATTCAGCAGTGGCAGAAAAATTACAACATCTTGCTGTCCGGCATTCTTTGAAATGATTCATAAGCATTTCCCGAAACTTGTTGAATACATATCACCGACAGTTTCACCTATGACCGCAACCGCAAGATACATCAGAGCTGAACACCCAGGCAGTGTTACGGTATTTATCGGACCTTGTATTGCAAAGAAAAACGAAATACGTCTTGTAAAGGACAGTGCGGATTATGTTCTTACACTTGAAGAACTTGTTGCAATGTTTGACGCAAAGGGAATTTCTCCCGAAAACGAAACATCAGCAGAAAATTCTCAGGACGGCAGTATCTACGGAAAAGGCTTTGCACAAAGCGGCGGTGTTGCCGGCTCGGTTATGCACGCCCTTGAAGAACACGGCTGTGAACTTGACCTCAAAGTTATGAAATGCAACGGTGCTGAGGACTGCCGAAAGGCTCTTATGATTCTCAATGCCGGAAGATTACAGGAAGATATGATTGAGGGTATGGCTTGTATGAACGGCTGTGTCAATGGCCCTGCGTCAATTCTTCCGCCTAACGAAACAGTAAAGAACAGAATGAAACTTCTCAAAACTGCTGACGACCGTTCTATCACCAAAAACCTTGAAGACCATAAATATTCAAGAGTTGAAATGATAAACAAAGAAAACGAAAGAACAAAATAATAACATCATAACCACATAAAAAATCCACGCTGATTTGAACCAATGTAAAAATCAGCGTGGATTTTTTTATTCCGACAAACAAAAACCGGTCAGCACAATAAATTTGAGCTGACCGATTTTTTAATTATGAATTATGGGTTAAATAAAGCATTTTGTGATAAGCTTAAATTCCGAACAACTCCACTCTCCACACTCCACACTCACTTAAAGTATTTTACGCCGCTTTCAAAGATTTGCTGATCTTTTTCAAACGGTACGTTAAAGTAGAGATTGTCGCCCTTACGCTCTGAGTGTCCCATTTTACCGAAAACTCGTCCGTCAGGACTTGTAATACCCTCGATTGCACATATTGAACCGTTAGGATTGAACTCAATGTCAGATGCCTGATTGCCCTGTGGGTCAACATACTGTGTTGCAACCTGTCCGTTTGCGATAAGTGTTTTAAGCATATCATCATTGACAACGAATCTTCCCTCACCGTGTGAAATAGGCACTGCAAAGACATCACCGGCATTTACTGATGAAAGCCACGGAGATTTTACAGAGGTTACTCTTGTGTATGCCATTCTTGAAATATGTCTGCCTACTGTATTGAATGTCAGTGTCGGGTCTGTCGGCTTGGTGTCGGTAATTTCGCCATAAGGTACAAGACCGAGTTTAATAAGTGCCTGGAAACCGTTACAGATACCGAGCATAAGACCGTCACGCTTTTTAAGGAGTGTATTTACTGCCTCAGAAACTCTCGGATTTCTGAATGTTGTTGCTATAAACTTGCCTGAGCCGTCGGGTTCGTCACCGCCTGAGAATCCGCCGGGGAGCATAATCATCTGTGACTGTTCAATCAGTCTTACCATTTCGTCTATTGTTTCCTCAATGTCTGACGGAGTAAGGTTCTTTACAACAAGAAGTTGCGGTTCTGCACCGGCTTTTTTGAATGCTCTTGCGGTGTCAATTTCGCAGTTTGTACCCGGAAATACAGGGATAAATACTTTTGGTTTTGCTGTCTTAATCACGGGTGATGATGTGTTACGCTCTGTATAAAGCGGAATCTGAACCTGATTCTGTGGACATTCGGCTTTTGTCGGGAATACCTTTTCAAGTTTCTTTGTCCACTCGTCGATAAGTTCGTCTATTGTAAACACAGCACCGTTTACAGTGATGTTGCCGTCGTCTGTTGTTGTACCGAGGTCATAAGCTGTAACACTGCCGTCAAGTTCCGCACCGTCTGCAAGTTCAAGCACAAGTGAAGCCGACAGCGGAGCGAAAAGTTCATCATTTGTAAGATTGTTTGTAAATTTAAAGCCGATTTTGTTACCGAAACTCATACGGCAAACTGTTGCGGCAGCACCGCCCTCACGGACAACAGATGCCGCAAGAACCTTATTTTCTTTCATAAGGTTATATACCGCATTGTACATTGATTTGAGTTTTTCCCAGTCAGGAAGAAGTGACTCTTTATCTTCGGGAACAGGAACATATATTACCTTTGAACCGCTCTTTTTAAATTCAGCGGAAATTGTTTTTGACGCTTTTGTCATAGCTACCGCAAAGCTTACGAGTGTCGGCGGTACATCAAGGTCTTCAAATGAACCCGACATACTGTCCTTGCCGCCGATTGAGGCAATACCCATTTTAATCTGTGCGGTTAAAGCACCTAAAAGTGCCGCCGCCGGTTTGCCCCAGCGTGACGGAACATCGTGCAGACGTTCAAAATATTCCTGAAATGTCAGTCTTGCCGAAAGCGGATTTGCACCGATTGCAAGAAGTTTTGAAAGTGATTCGGTTACGGCATAAGCGGCACCGTGGAACGGACTCCATCTTGAAATTCCCGGAATATAGCCGTATGACATAGCGGTTGCGTCGTCTGTTTCGCCGTCAAGCAATGGAATTTTTGCCGCCATAGCGTCCTCAGGTGTAAGCTGTGTAACTCCACCAAATGGCATAAGTACGGTTGACGCACCGATACTTGAATCGAAACGCTCACAAAGACCTTTCTGTGAACATACTTCAAGACGTGAAAGGTTAGCCTTGAATGCCTGTGCCGTATCCATATTTCTGAGAACTTCGGGTGCGTGTTCACGGTAGCAGTCCTCAACTTTTGGTGATGTTATGAGTGCGTCAGCCACCTGTGTAACACCGTTTGTATTAAGGAACTCACGGCTGAGGTCAACTATTACATTGCCACGCCATTTCATTGTAAGACGTGGATTTTTTGTAACAACGGCAACGGCTGTTGCTTCAAGGTTTTCTTTCTTTGCCTCTGCAATAAATTTATCAACATCACTCGGAGTAAGAACAACCGCCATTCTTTCCTGTGATTCGGAAATAGCAAGTTCTGTACCGTCAAGTCCCTCATATTTCTTTGTTACTTTATCGAGGTCAACCGTAAGACCGTCTGCAAGCTCGCCTATTGCAACGCATACACCGCCTGCACCAAAGTCATTACAGCGTTTAATCATTCTTGAAACATTTTTGTTTCTGAAAAGACGCTGAATTTTGCGTTCTGTCGGCGGATTACCTTTCTGAACTTCTGCACCACAGGTTTCAATAGATTCCATAGTGTGTGCCTTTGAAGAACCTGTTGCACCTCCACAGCCGTCACGACCTGTTCTGCCGCCGAGAAGTACAATTACATCATCTTCAACAGGAACATCACGGACAACATTTTCCTTTGGTGACGCACCGATAACTGCACCGATTTCAAGTCTTTTTGCAACATAGCCGCTGTCATAAAGTTCAGTTACCTGACCTGTTGCAAGACCAATCTGGTTACCGTATGAACTGTAACCGGCTGCCGCACCTGTTGTAATTTTGCGTGACGGAAGTTTTCCCTCCATTGTCTTTTCAAACGGAACGGTAGGGTCGCCCGAACCTGTAACACGCATAGCCTGATATACATAAGCACGTCCAGAAAGCGGGTCACGGATTGCACCGCCAAGACAGGTTGCCGCACCACCGAAAGGCTCAATTTCAGTCGGGTGATTGTGTGTTTCGTTCTTGAACTGTACAAGCCACTGTTCTGTTTTTCCGTCTATCGTTACAGGAACTTCAATGGAACAGGCATTTATTTCGTCACTCTGGTCAAGGTCAGGAATAAATCCACGCTTTTTGAGGAGTTTCATACCCACGAGTGCCATATCCATAAGTGAAACATCACGTGTTGTATTACTGCCGTAAACTTCTTCACGGCTGTCATAATAAAGCTGTAATGCACTTTCAAGAGTTTTTGAAAGCTCGCCTTTTTCTATCTCGATTTTTTCAAGTCTTGTAAGGAATGTCGTATGGCGGCAGTGGTCAGACCAGTATGTGTCGATAACACGCAATTCCGTTACGGTAGGGTCACGGTGTTCATCATCACGGAAATAGTCACGGCAGAATTTAAGGTCAGAAAGAGTCATTGCAAAACCCATTGAATCGAAATATTTCTGCATTTCGTCGTCATTCCACTTTGTAAAGCCCTCAACAACGGCAACATCTGCCGGAACAGCCGCTTTCATATCGAGAGAGTCAGGCTTTTCAAGGGAGGCAAGACGTGACTCAACAGGGTTGATAAGATAGTGCTGTATCTTCTGAAATTCATCATCGGTTATATTTCCCTTTACGGCAACAAGTTTTGCACTTACAACCTGTGGTCTTTCGCCCTGTGTCAAAAGCTGTACGCACTGTGCGGCAGAATCGGCACGCTGGTCATACTGTCCCGGCAGATATTCCATAGCAAAAATTCTGAACTCACTGTCTTCGGGCAATACTTCGTCATATACGACATCAGCGTTTGTTTCACTGAATATTGTATTTTTTGCCTTTTCAAAATTTTCTCCGTCAAGACCGCTTATATCATAGCGGTTGATAATTCTTACTTTTTCAATGTTTTTCAGACCGAGATTACTTCTGAGGTCAGCCATAAGATTTGACGCTTCAACATCAAAACCCGGACGTTTTTCAACGAAAATTCTTTTTACGTCAGACATTTCTTCCACCATTCTCCACGCACATTATCCCCTTGCACCGAGCCGTAAGCGTGGTATTTTTTTCGGTACAATAAACTGATTTAATTCTATCATACCTTATATTATTTTTCAAGCGTAATACATTTGCAAAACAAAAACACAGCAAATTATACAATTTAATCCATAATTATACAATTTTATGCTTTTTTCACAAAAATTATTTGATTATTTCTATCTTTTCTTATTGTGAATACGCAATCATTACCACTATATGTCCATTTTCTTTGATATACTATATTGTATAATGATAAATAATAAGAATACTGGAATATTATACTGATTTTATGGTAATGGTGATTTTATGGATATTTGTTTTGATTATAAAGGTAATAAAAGTTTTCGCCTTATGAATATATACGAGCGTCTTCAACACGGAGAACATCTCAGCAAATCCGAACTTGCCTCAGACTATTCCGTAAGTGAAAAAACAATTCAGCGTGATATTGACGATATACGTGCGTACCTTTCGGAAACTCATATATACGACCGTGATATTTCTATAAAATATGACAAAACACTTAACAGATATTATCTGCAAGACAGTTCTCAAAATACGCTTTCCGGCGATGAGGTTCTTGTACTGTATAAAATACTGCTGGAAAACTGCTCTCTGCCAAAAGAAAAGCTGACTGAACTTATAAACAAAATTTCCTGTCTTCTTCCGACTGCCGACCGTCAGATAATAAACAATGATATTTCCAGAAATCTTGAAAACTACTTCTCTGTTAATGTGCTGTCGGACATCACTCTTAAAGTATGGGAATTTTCAAAATATGCACAGAACAACAATATACTGCTTATTTCCTATCTGTTTCCAAACAACGGCAAGCACTACTACATAGTTTTTCCCGTTGCGGTTATATACAGCAAAAACATATTTTATCTTATTGCCTTTACAAAAGACAACAACAAATTTCCTACTGTATTCAACATCAACGAAATAGCAAGCATAAAGCAACTGACATCAGGGTCAATACCAAACACTGATACGGAACAAATCGAAAGTTTCAGAGATATTCTGAAAGACAAAAATTCATTTGAACTCAAAGAGGTAAAATTTGAATTTAAAGGCAATATAGTCTGGATTATGTCCAAATTCCCGACAGCCGAACTTATGTACGAAAAAAATAAAATCTATACCGTAAAAACTTTGTTCTGCCACGACAGCACTATTGAATGGCTGAAATCAAACAATGATATAATCAGCATTATATAAAATAAGGGTAAGCGAAATTTTTCGCCTACCCATTTATTTTAGAATTTTCTGTATTTTTTAACAGGTCGCTGATTGCGTTTACGTCTGTTGTAAACAGTTGCTACAATTATATATGCAATAAACAGAACAACAATCGCTATTACCGTTATGATAAACCATTTTGACGTGATTATAGTATTAAGTCCGTCAATCGCCGTCAGAAGTTCACTGCGTTCAACGGTTTCAGACGCTAAAAGGTCAATCGTTACAAGTTTCTGATTTGCATAACTCAAAGTAACCGAACCGACCTTGTCGCCCTCTTTTACAGGTGCGTCAATGCTATCCGGAATATTGTATGTTTTGTCTATGCTTGCAATATCGACATCATCGGGCAGAATCGTCGAATAACTTGTCACAGGAGTCAACTGTATGCTGTCCTTGTTCCACGCATAATTCAGCTTTATTTCTTTTACAAGGTCATTTTTGTCCATAACGGTTTTTATTTCAAGATTGTTAAATGCCCATTCATAGAGATTTTTTGAGTCAATCATTGCACCGTTGTCGTAGGGTTCGCCGTTTTTGTCCTCATAAGGTGCTCCGAATGCCACACATAAATATGTATATCCGTTTCTGACTGCCGTTGACACAAGACAATAACCCGAGTCGTTTCCTGTTGAACCTGTTTTTATGCCTCTTGCATAAGGATAATAATATTCTCCTCCTCGTGACGAGTCAATCATATAGTTTGTCGTAAGAAGATAACGGTCTTCACCAAGACAGTATGAAATAACCGTATTTGTAATGTCGGAAAATTCGGGCAGAGTCAGTGCATATTTCGCCATTGTCGCCATATCTTTTGCGGTAGTGTAATGGTTCGGGTCATTAAGTCCGTGCGGATTTACAAAATGCGTGTTTTCACAGCCGAGTTCTTTGGCTTTTGCGTTCATCATACCGACAAATTTGCTTATATCCCCCTTGCCGATATAATCCGCAAGAACCAAAGCCGCATCATTTCCCGAATGTATCATAAGACAGCACAAAAGCTGATATATGCTGACTTTTTCGTTTTCTTTGAGTCCTGCCATTGAACTGCCTGTACCGTCAAGCATGTGGAGTATGTTTCCTTTTACCTTAACAAAGGTGTTTTTCAGGTCTTTGACGTGTTCAACGGTAATTATGTAGGTCATTATCTTTGTTGTAGATGCGGGATAACGTCTTGTTTCCGCCTCTTTTTCATACACTGTAATTCCTGTATCAAGATTTTCAAGATAAAGTGATTTACAGTGCGTGTCAAAATCTATATCAAATGTTGCCGCATTTGCTTTAATTGGACTGTTTATCATTAAAGATGACAAAAAAATAATTGCAGCAAGTAAAAAAGTAATCGTTTTTTTCATAGAAAAATATCCACTCCTGTGATATAATAAATGTCGAAAAGAATAAGCCGTTTTGTGATACCGTAATATAAATTTGTTTCATAATTGTTTCAAACGGCAAAGATTAAAATTACATAAAATATTTTACATTATTTCGACACAAAACACAAATGAAATTATGCTTAAATTTCTTCCATTTATAATAAACATTTGTGGTTAATATTAAAAGGGTGAGGATATGATTTACATTACCGGCGATATGCACGGGGAATTTGAACGATTTGAAAGCAAGAAACTTAAAAAACTGACGGAAAACGACTGCCTTATTATATGCGGTGATTTTGGCTTTGTATGGAGTGACTCAAAGGAAGAACGTCTGACACTGCACAAAATCGGCGAAAAAAAATTCAAAACGCTGTTTGTTGAGGGAACACACGAAAATTTCCACCTTTTGAATACATATCCGATAGTCGAAATGTACGGCGGACGGGTTCATCAGCTTAACAAGAATGTTTTTCATCTTATGCGTGGCGAAATATACACCATTGAGGACAAAACATTCTTTACTTTCGGCGGCGGCGAAAGCAACGACAAGGAAATCCGTCAGGAAAACGGCACCTGGTGGAAAGAAGAACAGCCTACAATGGAAGAAATGGCTTATGCTGTTGAAAATCTTAATAAATTCAACCGCAAAGTAGATTATATAATTACACATCAGCCGTCAATGACAGATATGGCACTTGTTGACAGACGATGCTGTGTAAATCCGCTTTCAACTTTTTTTGATGAGCTTTCAAATAATGTTGAATACAAAAAATGGTATTTTGGCAGTCTGCACAAAAACAAGAAAGTTCCAAAAGCACATTGTCTTTTTACCGATATTGTCACGATTAAATAATTTAAAAAATAAAAATTGCGTAAATCCATATATTCGGGTTTACGCAATTTTGCTGTTTGGTTATATTATAGAAAATTTGCAAATTTCAATTTTCAACAAGATTTTCATTTGTTTTTGTCAGTCGGTGTTTATTACTGACAGTCAGAGTTATTGCAATTATCAACTGTAAAACAACCAATCCAAGTGTCATAATTACTGTAATTCCAAAACCGAATGAATTACTTGCACTTATATCACTGTTTATGCAGAATATTTTTTCAAGAAAACGGACAAAGCCTGTTTCTGTATATAATCTAAAAAATGCAAATCCACATACAACAGCAGTTAATGTTGAAATAATAAGATTTTTTGCTGTATCGGACGCAAGAATAAAACCACATAAAACATTCAATATTACAGGAATACCATAAAACATCAATTCACATAGAATATCCGGTATATTTGGTATCAACATCAATGTTGCACCAATTTCCATAATTGTTATAAATACGAAACCTACCAATATTCCTTTAAAAATACTTGTCATTACTGATTGCATAAATAACATCACCTGCAAAAATACAGCATTAACTTCATTATGATATGTTTTACACGTTAAATCTGAACAGAACAATGTCGCCGTCGTTCATAACATAATCCTTACCCTCTGAACGAACAAGACCTTTTTCTTTTGCCGCTGTCATAGAACCGCATTTCATAAGGTCATCAAACGATACGACTTCCGCACGGATAAATCCACGCTCAAAGTCTGTGTGAATTTTGCCGGCTGCCTGTGGTGCTTTTGTACCCTTTGTGATAGTCCACGCTCTTACCTCCGGTTTTCCGGCGGTAAGATATGAGATAAGTCCAAGCAAATCATAGCAAGCTGTTATAAGTCTGTCAAGACCTGACTGTTCAAGTCCCATTTCAGAAAGGAAAAGCTCCTTTTCGTCAGGCTCCATACCTGAAATTTCAGCCTCAGCCTCAGCACATATCGGAAGAACTCCGGCGTGTTCACTTTCGGCAATTTCCTTTACCATATCGAAATACTTATTTCCCTCAACATTTCCGTTTGAAAAATCGTCCTCACTCATATTTGCCGCATAAATAATAGGCTTATTCGTAAGAAGTGAAACGGTTGAAAGCAATTCCGCCTCCTCAGGTGTACATTCAACTGAACGAGCCGGTTTGCCGCTGTCGAGTGCCTCTTTTACACGCATAAAGAAGTCATAATCAGCCTGATATTTTTTGTCGCCCTTAATGAGCTTTTGTGTTTTGTCGATACGTCTGTCAAGAACTTCAATATCCGACAGAATAAGTTCAACATTTATTGTATCAATATCACGCTTTGGGTCAATACTGCCCTCAACGTGTACAATATCATCATTTTCAAAGCAGCGTACAACGTGTACGATAGCGTCAACCTCACGAATGTTTGACAGGAATTTGTTTCCGAGTCCCTCGCCCTTTGACGCACCTTTTACAAGTCCGGCAATATCAACAAATTCAATGGTTGCCGGTGTGTATTTGTCAGGGTGATACATTTCTGCCAATTTATCAAGACGCTTATCAGGAACGGCAACAACGCCAACATTTGGTTCAATAGTACAGAACGGATAGTTCGCCGACTGAGCCCCCGCATTAGTTATAGCGTTAAAAAGTGTACTTTTGCCGACATTAGGCAAACCTACAATACCAAGTTTCATTTCAAAATTCCTTTCTTATATCATACAGACGCATTGTCTGCTTAATCTTCTTGAAAATAATAGCACAAAATAAAATTCCGTACAATAGAAAAACGCAAAAAATCACTAAAAAGCTATAAAGCCGCTGTCCTCACAACTCCACACTCCACTCTCAACACTCCACTCTCCACTCTCCACACTGTTCAGGCTTTCTGCATAAAATAATTCGTGAGAAATATACCATTGCGTTCAACCTGATTTTCTCTTATAACCTTAAAGCCTCTTTTTTCAAAAAACGGTCTTGCGGTAATTGATGAATAGGTTGTTATTGTTTTTCCACTGCAATTACATTCAAGCAAATCACATATTGCACTTGCAATTCCCTGACGCTGAAAATCCTTATGCACAAATAGCCTGTCAAGATAACCTGTTTCGTCTATATCTCCAAAACCTACAAGCTGTTTATCTTTTATTGCTACAAGCGAATAATGTTCAAGCAAGGATTTATTCCACTTTTCAAGGTCAGTTTTTCCGTTAGCCCATACATTTAACTGTTGACTGCTGTAATCCTTTGCATTAACTGTATGCACAGTATCATAGAAAAGTTTAGCTGTCTGTTCACAATATTCCGAATCATACTGTTTTATTGAATAAAACTCCACTCTCAACTCTCCACACTGTCAGATGATTAAAACGAACAATATCATCACAAAAAGTCCCATACCGGCAAAAATACCACCCATCATTAAAAGCAAAGCTCTTAAAGTTTTGAGCCTTTTTGGTTCAATAAAATCATTCGGGTTATAAGGATTGATTCGTAGTTCCTGTTTAGTACCGACTCTATCAACGGAACTTGAATACATATCCGAGCTGACTCTATATTCCTGTCCCTGATAATAATATCTGTAAACAGGGGCATAATCCCAACCGCTGTTTCCGTCCGAGTCAGAATAAAAATGGCTTTTTATATCAACAATTTCCGCTTAAACAGAAAAACTGCACCGTGCTTTATCTCTTCTTGGTTTTATTACACCAATACACAGCATTATCAAACCAATAATAACAAAAACAGAACAGATTAAAACAGGTATAATTTTTTGACTTAAACTGTTTATTAACCGCTCATCAGCAAGTGCAAAGAACAAACTAACAATAATTATAACTGCCCCGATAACAACAAAAATAATATTCATATTGTGAATTTTGCCTTTTTGGTTATCTCTTACACGCAACGTAATGCCCAGAACTACAAACATAAGACCAAATGCAACCATAGACCAACCTATCTGTCCCATTACCATCAGAACAACAAATGCCATCATTGATACGATAAACAATACCAGACATAGCACTGAACCAAAAGTGATTTTTCTGTTCTGGCTTGTATCGCCATAAGAATTATTATCATTTTGATTGTTGTAATTATAGCGGTCTGACTGCATATTATTCTGATTGTTATTTCTATTATTTCTTGTATCAAACGGACTTTGCCTGTTGTTCTGAGTGTTTTCGGTATTTTTATATTTATCAAACGGACTTTGCCGTTCATTCGTAGGGTGGCTGTTTCTGTATGCGTCAAGTTCTTTTTCTGTGTCCGTTCTTCTGTCAAACAAGCTCATATAAATTTTTCCTTTCTGAATTTTTTGGTGACATACTCCCCCACTTATAGAAGTGGGGCTTCTCGCTCAAGTATAGTAACCTATACAGTATCAACGAGCTAACCCCGTTTGTCCAACGGTTTTGATATTGTTTTGGTTATGCGTTTACAATTCGCATACCTTCATTTTTTATGTTTATTGCAGCGTTTATATCCCTGTTGTGATGTGTCTTACAGTTTGGACAAGTCCATTCTCTGATTGACAAATCTTTGATTTCGGGATTTTGATAACCGCATACACTGCAAAGCTGAGAACTTGCAAAGAACTTATCAACCTGAATAAGTTTTTTGCCTACTTCTTCAAGTTTGTATTTCAG
>JAQXZA010000068.1 GCA_029226955.1 Clostridia bacterium
TTCTGAATGGTGTATGCTATTATCCATAAGACAACGACTCCTTGAGTTCTTTTGGTTGTGTAGTGACTCCATTATAACTCATTTTTCGGTCGTTGTCTTTATTTATTTTTTGTGCATTTTTTCGATTTGCTCATTTATAGTTAGTAAAAAAGAAAAATAATACTTCTGACAGAAAGAATGAAGTATTAAGGATAATGAACGAACATCTTCCTACTATCAAAACAGACGAAACAAAAGTTGGCGTGTCAAACTATACACGATTACCATTCTCACGCTTAGTTGCACTTGGAACAGCTTTTAATCCGCTTGTGTCAGCGGCACAAAGTGTATTTAATATGGCAGGTGGTGGCAGCGGATTGTATTATGTTGATACAGGCGGAAAAACAATGTTTCAGAAAAACGGCGAAAATGCTTTTATTGGTTCGTTAATGAGGGACAATGGGGCAGTCGGGGGAGGTCAAGCCAGAATAAAACCGTTAGTTTGTGACCCGACTACTCTGTTTATGGCGGCTGCTCTTGCAAATATAGATAAGAAACTTGACGCAATAACTCAAATGCAACAGAAGATGATGGACTTTCTTGAACAAAAAGAGAAGTCAGTTCTTAAAGGAAATCTTAATTTTCTTAGTGATGTATTTAACAACTATAAATACAACTGGAACAAGGACATATATAAACAGAACAGTCATAAAGCGGCAATGGAAATCCGACAGGACGCAGAGGCTAAAATTGTATTTTACCGTGAGCAGATTATTTCTAACATAAATAATAAATGTTTTATACACTTTGACCAATTAGTAAACCAACAAATTCAGGTTATGCAAGACCAATTCAAAGACTATCAGCTTGCTTTATATCTTTTGGCTTTTTCATCTTTTGTAGAAGTAATAATGCTTGAAAATTATAACGAAGAATACTTAAACGGAATATCAGAAAAACTTGAAAACTATTCACTTAAATACAGTGAATTATATAACCAGTGCTGTAAGGAAGTGGAGAGTTATTCTACATCTTCCGTAGAAAATTCTGTTATTAAAGGATTATCTGATACAAGCAAGGCAATAGGACAATTTTTCGGTAGTATTCCGGGTTTGAATAATACTCAGATAGATAAAAACCTGATTTCAGCCGGAGAGCAATTACAGGAATTTGGTGATTCAAAAGTTAAAAGCCAAATGGAACAGTTAGTTGAAGACCAGAACAGTGTTGTAAAACCTTTTATAGATAATATAAATGTAATGAATGATTTACATAATAAACCTGTTCAACTGCTGATAGATAAAGATAATCTTTATATTTCAACGGTTGCATAATAATAAATTATAAAAAATAAGGAGCGTTTAAAAATGAACTACAATGCAATAGGAACAAGAAAGAATGTTGAAATCATTGATTCAAGCCAGACACAGTCATTCAAGGTTGATGTAATGCAGTACAACAAACTGCTTGGTGCGTCAAATGCCTATATGGCGGAAACAATGTTCTATATGGACAGACAGAACATAAAAGTTCGTCAGGTTGCGGTTTATCTCAGCAATGATTCCGTCAAGGTTGAACCAGGTGCAATGAGTTATTTTCAGGGCAATATCCAGATGGTTTCGGGTGTTACCGTCGGAAATGCTATCGGCAGATTCTTTACAGGTGCAGTAACGGGTGAGGCGGCAGCACAGCCTGAATACAGTGGTAGCGGTATCGTTGTGCTTGAACCGTCATTCAAGCATTTTATTGTCCTTGAATTACAGCAGAACGAACAGGTAATAGTCGATAAGGGAATGTTCTATGCCGCACAGGGTTCAGTAGATGTAAGAGCGGTTGCACAGAAAAGTATTTCAGCGGCACTCGGCGGCGGAGAGGGAATATTCCAGATTCAGCTTACAGGCCCGGGCATTGCCGTGCTTGAATGTGTTGTACCTATGGAGGAAATAAACATCATACAGATGGAAAACGATACACTTAAAGTTGACGGTAATTTTGCCGTTCTCAGAACAGCGGGCTTGCAGTTTACCGTTGAACGCTCGGCAAAAACTCTTGTCGGTTCGGCTGTCAGCGGTGAAGGACTTGTAAATGTTTATCGTGGCACAGGTCAGATATGGCTTGCACCAACAATCAAAGTTTATAATTATATGGGTGCTGGATACAACACTATGCCGAATATGAACACAAGCAAATCATAAAATAATATCAGCAAAAACAAAAATCCCTGATTTCAAAAGAAGTCAGGGATTTTAATATTTATGAATTTGAATTTACAATAGAATCAAAAGCGGATATTGCGGCGTCGCTATCGCTTGAAATTACAACAATGACATACGGATAATATTCTTTTGTTTTGCTGTTGTTGATGTTTTTGTATTCCTTGTCGCTGACATTTTTATATGTGTTCAGCTTTGTGTTTATGTAGTCCGAAATTGACTTCATAAGTTCGTCCTCTTTGTTTGCGTCGGTCAGCTTAAAGCAAGCAACCTCAGTACAGGATTCGGAACGGCTTGAAACATACATACTTGCGTCCTCAATAACACCGTCGGGAATTTCGTAATATTTTGAAATGTTTTCGGAAGTTATTTCTGATAAATTCTGATAGTTCATTTTTGTTACAACAGATGATGCAATATAGTTTGCGGATAAATTTTTTTCCTTTTTATTCTCAACAGACAGTTTTGCTGATGATAAAGTTATCATACATAGTATCAATGCAGTTATTGCTATTATCAGAATGATTATTATTGACAGTAAAATATTTCTTTTTTTAATTTTATCCAATAAAACCACCTCTCAATATATTATAATTATACAATTTCATATAAAATTTTTCAACTACAATATTGTAACAATGGCAAAATAATTCATAATTTTTAATGCTTGCAAGTATTATTCCTATAAAACTATGACTCACTAGAATTTTTATTAAATAGTGCATTTATTGTCGAAAATAATATTTTTTTGCATTTCAGTGCATTTACTTGATTTTTACCTTAGTTTATGCTATGCTATCATCAACAGGAGGAGTGTATTATGATGGATTCTCATAAACTAAAAAGAAGAGATAATTATCTTGATAAGCTAATAGCTTTTCAGGATACAGAGCCGGTAAAGGTTATAACCGGAATCCGTCGTTGCGGTAAGTCAAGCCTTTTAAAGCTGATGGTTGAGCATCTCAAAGAAAATGGTGTTTTACCTGAACAGATTATTGAGATGAATTTTGAATCGTTTGAATTTCGGAATATGTCCTCGGATGATATTTATAACTATGTAAAAGAACGAATCATTCCCGATAAGCGTATGTACCTGTTCTTTGATGAACTTCAAAGAATAAATGCATGGGAGGACGCAATAAATGCGTTCAGAGTTGATTTTAACTGTGATATTTATGTTACAGGTTCTAATGCTTATCTGCTCTCGTCTGAATATTCGACATATCTTTCAGGAAGATGTGTCGAAATTAAAATGTTGCCGCTTTCATTCCGTGAGTTTTTGTATTTTTATGATTTTGAAATCAGAGAAACACAGAGTGCATTGGGCGGTACACGCAAACAGGTATCTGACAAGAACGGTGAACGCTACGAACTCAGAGAAGTCTTTGACGCTTATATGCGTTTTGGCGGAATGCCGGGCATTGCAGATGTAGGACTTAATCAGGAAAAAGCTATGCTGTTTCTTGACGGAATATACTCCACAGTCGTAATCAGGGATATTTTTGAACGTGAAAAACGCAGAGGTCAGAAACGAATAACCGACTCTGTACTTCTTCGTAAGATTATTCTGTTTCTTGCTGATAATATCGGAAATAATGTTTCCATAGCTTCAATCGGAAATACCCTTGTAAACGAAGGACTGCTTGAAGACGGTAAACGCAAAGGCTGTCCGAGTGCACACACAGTACAGGCTTATGTAAACGCATTGCTTGAAAGCTATTTTTTTTACGAAATAAAGCGGTTTGACATAAAATGCAAGGAATATTTGCGTACTCTCAGTAAATTTTATATTGTTGACATAGGACTCAGAAACTATCTGCTGGGAATAAGAAACCGTGACACTGGTCACACAATAGAGAATGTAGTTTATTTTGAACTGGTACGCAGAGGATATGATGTTGCAATTGGTAAAATTGATAATGCCGAGGTGGATTTTATTGCAACTACTACCGATGATAAAAAATATATACAGGTTACAGAATCTATGCAAAGCGAAGATGTTCGCAAAAGAGAGCTTGCACCACTGCAAAAAATAAGAGATAACTATGAAAAAATCGTTTTGTCACTTGAACCGGGACTTGACACTTCGTATAACGGTATCAAATCGCTTAATTTAATTGATTGGCTGTTGTCATAAAATTAACATCTGAACAAATAAAGCATCACAGAAATGTGGTGCTTTTGTTAATATTTCATTTGTATCTGTAAAAGGGAATGAAACAGGATTGTACATTTCCTGTATCCGAAAAAATTCAGGTTCTATAAAAAAAGTCCGTGACATTTTCAGTCACGGACACTATTTTTAAAGGTTCTATAATAAATGTTGGGGTAAACAAATAGAGCAAAAACAAATGATAACCTGATTACTGATACTTGTTTTCCAATTTTTTCGGGTTACCCCAACTATTGACACAGAACCTTTTTAAAGTTATGGTTGAAACAGATTTATCTCAGCGTATAATCTTATCTTTACAGTATAATTACGCATTACGCATTACGAATTACGCATTAAAACTTGTTTCTGTTGTTGTAGTTGTTTTTTCTCGGTGCTGACGGGCGGTGAGGTGCAACGTCGTTTTCGGGAGTAAGTCCCTCAACTTCAATAAGAGCCTCACGACGTGAAAGGTTAAGTCTGCCCTTGTCGTCAATGTCAAGAACCTTAACTATAATTACATCATCAACATTAACAACGTCTGTTACCTTTTCTGTACGCTTAACATCAAGCTGAGAAATATGGCACAAGCCTTCTTTTCCGGGAGCAATTTCAACGAATGCACCGAAATCCATAAGTCTTGTAACTCTGCCCTTGTAAATTGCACCGGGTTCAGGGTCACGGACAATGGTGTCAATTATTGTCATTGCACGGTTGCAGTTATCAAGGTCAGTACCGCTGACGAAAACGTGTCCGTCTTCTTCAATGTCAACTTTGACATCACATTCAGCACAGATTTTCTGAATAACTTTTCCGCCCGAACCGATAACCTCACGGATTTTATCAACAGGAATTGTTGTTGAAAGCATTTTCGGAGCGTATTTTGAAAGTTCTTTTCTTGGTTCGGGAATTGCTTTGAGCATAACTTCATCAATGATGTAGTCACGTGCTTTATGTGTTTTGTAGAGTGCTTCCTTTACCATTTCAGGTGTAAGACCGCTGATTTTAAGATCCATCTGAATTGCTGTGATACCCTCGTGAGTACCGGCAACCTTAAAGTCCATATCGCCAAAGAAGTCTTCAAGTCCCTGAATATCAACCATTGTCATCCAGCGGTCGCCCTCAGTGATAAGTCCGCACGAAATACCGGCAACAGGTGCTTTAATCGGAACACCGGCGTCCATAAGTGAAAGTGTTGAACCGCAGATTGAACCCTGTGATGTTGAACCGTTTGACGAAAGAATTTCTGAAACAAGACGGATTGTATAAGGAAATTCCTCAACTGACGGAATTACAGGAACTAATGCACGTTCAGCCAATGCACCGTGACCTATTTCACGTCTGCCAGGGCCTCTTGACGGCTTTGTTTCGCCTACTGAATATGACGGGAAGTTGTAGTGGTGAATATATCTCTTTGCTGTTGTGTCGTCGATTCCGTCAAGAACTTGTTGGTCGCTTATCGGGCCAAGTGTTGTAACCGTAAGAACCTGTGTCTGACCTCTTGTAAAGAGTCCTGAACCGTGAACACGGGGGAGGACGCCTACTTCTGACGCAAGCGGACGCATCTGATCCATTTTTCTGCCGTCAACACGTTTTTGTTCGTCAAGCAACCAGCGGCGAACGATATATTTCTGTGTCTTGTAAAGACAGTCGTCAATTTTTTCTGCCTGGTCAGGATATATTTCGTCGAATTTCTCGTGAACAGCGTCATAGATAGGTTTAAGTCTTTCATCACGAACCTTTTTGTCGTCTGTGTCAAGAGCAACTCTGATGTCGTCAATAGCAAAAGCCTTGATTGCTTCAAGCATTTCAGGTTCAGGCTCGTTGCTCGGATAAGAGAACTTCTCCTTGCCGATTTCTTTCTGAATACCCTTGATAAATTCAATAATCGGCTGATTTGCGTTATGACCTGCCATAATAGCGTTGTACATTACATCATCAGGAACAATGTCTGCACCGGCTTCAATCATTGCAATACGGCTGTCAGTTGACGCAACCGTTGTTGCCATTCTTGATTTTTCACGCTGTTCCTTGTTTGGATTGATTACAAATTCACCGTCAACCAGACCTACTGAAACCGCTGAGATAGGGCCATTCCACGGAATATCTGAAATGCTGAGTGCTATTGATGTACCGACCATTGCGGCAATTTCAGGAAGACAATCGGGGTCATAAGCCATAACCGTACAAACGATTGAAACGTCGTTTCTCATATCTTTCGGGAAAAGCGGACGGATAGGACGGTCAATAACTCTTGAAACAAGAATTGCCTTTTCAGACGGTCTGCCTTCTCTTTTGCCGAATGAACCCGGAATTTTACCCATTGCATACTGTTTTTCTTCATAGTCAACGGAAAGCGGGAAGAAGTCAACTCCCTCTCGTGGCTTTGGTGACGCAGTAACTGCAACGTGAACAACGGTTTCACCGTATCTTACAAGACAGGCACCGTTTGCAAGCTGTGTTATCTTGCCTGTTTCAACAACAAGCGGACGACCGGCAAAGTCTGTTTCAAATGTTCTGTAATTTTCAAACATTTTTTTACCTCCATAAAATGAATTTTGAGAGGTACTTTTCGGTTTAGCAATAAAACCAAAAAACAATCGGAATTATTCAGACGGCTGTTTTCTCGTTTCACTGCTAAAATCCGAAAGTACGGCTCATATATAGTTTTGTGCTGTAAAACTGAATGATAATTAAAGGCAGTCTGTCAGATAACAGACTGCCCCGAAACAACAAATTATTTACGGATACCAAGTCTTGCAATGATAGAACGGTAACGCTCGATGTCAACTTTGACAAGGTAATTGAGAAGACTTCTTCTCTGACCAATCATTTTGAAAAGTCCACGTCTTGAATGATGGTCTTTGTTGTGTGTTTTGAGATGTTCGGTAAGGTCGTTGATTCTCTTTGTGAGAATAGCAATCTGAACCTCAGGAGAACCTGTGTCGCCCTCGTGAATGGCGTACTCTTTGATTATTGCGTCTTTTTCTTCTTTAAGCATTGTGTTATCCACCTTTATAAAAATATTATTTACACCCAGACCGCAAAAAATACGGTACAATCTCAGACAATGGCTGTGGGTTCCCTTACGGGCTTAATCCGAAAGCTGAGAACGGGCATCAACCGTTTTCAATTATATCACACAGATTTCCTATTGTAAAGAGTTTTTTTAGTCAATAAAAATAATCGTGAAAAATTTTCTGTTGTCCGTTTTTTCGGACTTAATATTATGATATAATATACGCAACACCTGAGGAATTTATTTTACAATAAAGGGAGATGTTTATTTTGCTGCAATTAGTATGCGGAAGAAGCGGAAGCGGAAAAACTGAATTTATCCGCAAAAAAATATTTGACGCCGCAAACAGTCAGAAAGATATTATTCTTATTGTCCCCGAACAAAGCTCGTTTCAGAATGAAAGAAAAATTCTTGAAAATCTCGGGGCAAAAAAAGCGTCAAAAATAAATGTTCTGAGTTTTTCAAGACTTTGCGATATTATTCTTGAACAGTACGGCGGCATTACAAAAAAGCGTATTGACGACGGAACAAAAACCGTTATTATGAGTCTTGCGTTGGAGGAGGTTTCCGACCAGCTTATACTTTACGGAAACAGAAGTAAGAAAAATGACCTGACCGAACTTATGATGGGTGCCGTCAGGGAATACAAGATGTGTGCAATTACTCCCGATAAAATTCTTGAAACGGCTGACCGTGTTGAAAATGAACGGCTTAAAGAAAAACTGCGTGAAAGTGCGTTGGTTTATTCAACCTATAATGCAATGATAGACAGGGCATATTCAGACCCGAGCGACGACCTTACAAGACTTTATGAAACACTGTCCGAACACCCGTATTTTAACGGAAAAACCGTATTTCTTGATTCATTCAACGGCTATTCGGGACAGGAAATGCGTGTGCTTGAATGTATTATCGGACAGGCTGAAAGCGTTACAATTTCAGTCGGCTGTGAAAGAAACGACGGCAAAAATACAAAAAACTCAATTTTTGCCGAACCTGATAATACATACCGTCAGCTTATAAGAACAGCACAAAACAATAATATAGAAATTGCCACGACTGTATGGCTTGATGAACAAAAAAGATTCAGAGCAAAGTCGCTTGCCGCAATAGAAGAATCAATTTATCGTTATGACGGCGACGAATATTTTATAGATGACAATGCCGTTTCAATGTATGAGGCAAATGATGAATATGACGAAATAGAACAGACGGCAAGGGATATTTCTCAGCTTACACTTTATGAGGGATATTCATACAGTGATATTGCCGTTATATGCCGTCAGCCCGAAATGTACAAAAGCATAATTGAAACGGAATTTTCAAAATGCGGAATTTCATACTTTATGTCAAATCCGCAGAAACTCGAAACAAAACCGCTTGTAAAACTGATACTTTCGGCTTTTGATGTTGTACACTCGTCTTTTAATACAGAGAGCATTTTTACATTCCTGAAAACAGGTCTTACAAATCTGAATTTCAGCGAAATATGCAGACTTGAAAATTATGCTTATATGTGGGATATTCGTGGGAAACGCTGGAAAAGTCCGTTCACTATGAACCCCAACGGAAACAGTGACAGGCAAGACGAAGAAGAACTCAAAAATATTGAACAGTTGCGTATAAATGCAATAGAACCGCTTGAAAAATTTGCGGCGGTAATTTCAAAAGCAGAAAACGGTGCTGAAATTTCCGTTGCTGTCTATACTTTGCTTAAAGACGTTAAAGCTGATGAGAAAATAAAAGAACTGGTTTATTATTTCGGGACAATAAACGACATAAAGTCAAAGGAAGAAGAAGCGAGAATATGGGATATTACTATGGATATTCTCGACAAAATGTACACCGTTCTGAAAGATACTTATCTTGACAGCAAGCGTTATGCCGAACTGCTTAATCTTATGATAAACAAAAACGATATTTCAGATATTCCGCAGACGCTTGACCAGGTTACAATAGGTACAGCGGGAAATATCCGTGTGGAAAATCCGAGAGCGGTTTTTGTCATAGGTGCTGTTGAAAATGTTTTTCCGGCTGTTCCGACTGACAGCGGAATTTTCAGTGATTCAGAACGTTGTGAACTTCTTGCCTGTGAACTGCCTGTTTATGAGTCGCTTTATTCAGCATCACTCAAAGAAAAATACAACGCTTATTCGGCAGTCAGCAGTCCGTCTGAAAAGCTGTTCATAAGCTGGTACAAAACCAATTCGGGCGGTGAAAACTGTGAGCCGTCATCTATATATCGTGAGGTTTCAAAGATAGATAAAAATATAAAAATCAGACACAGATATGCCCTTTCGGACAGTGAACTGTTTTATACTGAGGCACAGTCGTTTTCATATTGTGCCGAGAATTTCAATAAACAGAACAGCCGTTTTGATACACTGAAAAAATACTATGAAGAATCCGAAAAATATTCGTCACAGTTTAACGCAATACAACGTGCGTATGAGGATAAGCCTTATATTATTGAAAACAAAAAAAATGCAAAGGCTGTTTTCGGCGAAAATCTCAGATTTTCAGCATCACAGATTGAGTCTTATAATCTGTGCGGTTTTGCGTACTTCTGTAAATACGGCTTAAAGGCAAATCCAAGAAAAAAAGCAACAATGGATTCGGGACTTTATGGCAGTGCCGTGCATTTTGTTCTTGAAAATATACTCAGGGACAAGGGTTTTGAAACATTCAGAAATTATAATCAACAGGAACTTTCACAGCTTGTTGATGAATACCTGATTAAATTTATCGACTCAATCGGCGGAGATAAAGACCGCACAGAACGTTTTCTTGCGGCTTGCGAGAGTATGAAGAAAAATATCGTTATTCTGCTGAAACGTCTTATTGCCGAGTTTAAAGAAACCGAATTTGTACCGACCGATTTTGAACTTAAAATCGGCGGAGAAAACGAGGATATTCCGCAATATACCCTTGAATTGCCGACAGGCGAAAAGGTAAGTATCACAGGTAAAATTGACAGGGTTGACACTTATGTCAGGGACGGAAAAAAATATATCCGCATTGTTGACTATAAAACAGGTGCAAAAAGTTTCAGTCTGTCGGATATACTTTACGGTCTTAATATGCAAATGCTTTTGTATCTTGCGGCAATAGAGAAAAACGGCACGGAACATTATTCCGAAAACGGAAAATATTCACTTATGCCGGCTGGAATTTTGTATATGCCGTCAACACCGACTTCTGACACAGGAGATAAAAACAACAAAGACGAACAGTTAAAACTTATTGACGGTCAGAATAAAAAATTCAAAATGAACGGACTTTTAATTGAGGACAAAGATGTGCTTTGTGCAATGGAGAAAAATTTAGGCGGATTGTTTATACCGGTAAAAATAACAAAAACAGGGGATTTTGATTCAAGAATACGGAAAAATCTTTCGTCACTTGAATCATTCGGAAAAATCTTTTCTTATATCGACAAAAAAATTCTTTCAATGGCTGAGTCGCTTTATAAAGGAGAAATTGCGGCAGTACCCGTAAAAGCAAAGAACAACACAGACGCTTGTCAATATTGCGACTATAAATCTGTATGCGGCTTTGAAGAGGGAAAAGCAACAAGGGACATACAGCCATTCAATAATGATGATGTAATGGAGATTATAAACAGCGAAACTGAAAATGAGTGCGAGGAGGCTGAAAACAATGAGTAAGATGAATTTTACTCCGTCACAGGAAGACGCAATAAACGCTAAGGGCGGTGCGATTCTGGTTTCTGCCGCCGCTGGTTCGGGTAAAACCCGTGTCCTTGTAGAAAGGGTAATAAGACGGCTGACCGATGAAGAAAATCCGATTGACGCTGACAGATTTCTTATTGTAACCTTTACAAATGCGGCGGCAAATGAAATGAAAAAAAGAATTTCCGACGCTATTGACGACAGGCTTGCAAAAGACCCTGACAACACTGAATTACGTCGTCAGCAACTTTTACTGCCACGTGCAAACATCAGTACGGTGCATAGTTTTTGCAGTAATATTATCCGTGAAAACTTTTATGTTCTCAATGTAAATCAGGATTTCCGCATAGCTGAGGACAGCGAAACTGCGGCAATGAAAAACAGGGTTATGTCCGATATTATTGAAGAAATGTATGCACAGAAAAGCGGTGAGTTCAGACTTCTCAGCAGTATTCTTTCGGGTACAAAATCCGACAGCGGTCTTGAAAAAGCAATACTTGATGTATATGAAAAAAGTCTTGCACACCCGTTTCCTGAACAATGGATTGCAGAATCAGTTGAGTTCTATAATCCTGACATAAAGATTTCAGATACGATATTTGCGAAAAAAGCACTTGAATATATTAAGTCCGTAATTGAATATTTACAGATGCTTCTTGATGAAAGCTATGAAATTATTTCCGCAAATCAGTTTTTTGAGTGCGGAAAAGATAGTTCCGGAATAAATTCTTATCATCTTGGCAAGAACTTTATAGAATCACTGAATGACGCTGTCGGTACAGGTCAGTGGAGTGAAGTTTCAGACTGCGTTTTATCATATACAAAACTGCCGTACAGAACCTCAACAAGCAAGAAGTTTGAAGTTTCGCAAGAAGAAAAAGACATTGTAAAAAATTGCTTTGATTCAATAAACAAAACAGTTGAGGAAAAGTTACAGCCGTTGTTCAGCTTTACTGAGGAGATTTACCATAATGACGCAGAACAGCTTTATCCTGTTATGCAATGCTTGCAGAAAATACTGACCGAGTTTAACAAACGTTATGAACAGGCGAAAAACGAAAAGGGCATACTTGAATTTTCCGACCTTGAACATCTTATGATTAAACTTCTTATAAAACAGACTGACAGCGGATATGAAAAAACCGACTTTGCACGGAATATTTCAAAGCGGTTTGATGAAATAATGATTGACGAATATCAGGACACAAACGAAATACAGGAGCTTATTTTCAGGGCGGTTTCAGATGACGGAAAAAATATTTTTGTTGTCGGAGATGTAAAGCAGAGTATATACGGTTTTCGTGAGGCAATGCCTGAAATATTCATACGTCGCCGTGAAAAAGCGTCTTTGTATGACAGAAATAATCCGCAGTTTCCGGCAAAAATTGTACTCGATAAAAACTTCCGCAGCCGTGAAAGCGTAATTGACAGCGTAAACTATGTTTTTAATCTTCTTATGTCAAAGCGTGTCGGGGATATAGACTATAATGACGAGGAAAAACTCGTTATGGGGGCGACCTATCCCGAAAAGAAAGATACTGAATTTGAACTGCATATTATCAATGCTGACAAAAATTCATCTGAAAACAGTGAAAATGACGACCTCAGCAAAGACGAAAAAGAGGCAAGACACATTGTTGACATAATAAATGATATGTTTAAAAACGGCACGACCGTAACCGAAAAAGACGGTGAAAGACCGATACAGTACAGTGATATATGTATTCTTCTCAGAAATAAATCTTCTCACGCAAGCGTATTTTCAAAGGTTCTCAACGAAAACGGAATACCTACACATACTGATAAATCAAACAGTCTTTTTGAATGTTATGAAGTCAATGTTGCACTTTCGTTTCTTAAAATTGTCGATAATCCGTTACAGGACATACCGTTGTTGTCTATTATGATGAGCAGTGTAGTCGGATTTACCGCCGACGACCTTGCCGTAATCAGAAAACATAAAAATCAGCCGCTTTACAAGAGTGTTTATCTTGCCGCAAGACCGTTTATTAAATATTCTGACAGTGAAGAAAATTCCGATACAGAAAAAGAAACTCTCACTGATGAGGAAATAATTGTCGGCAAAAAGTGTGCCGTATTTATAGACGAGCTTGCATATTACCGCAAGTTGTCCGTTACTGTTACTGTCAGCAAACTGCTTGATGTTTTCTTTGAAAGAACAAGCTATATTGAGGCAGTAAGTGCAATGAAAAACGGAAAAATAAGAGTTCAGAATATCCGCAAAATGATGAATTTTATCCGTAATTATGAAAGCGGCAGCAGTGGACTTACAGGCTTTATACGTTTTCTTACGCACGTTGAAGAAAGTGGCAGCAGCATTACGGCTGACGATACTGCACCGGCTGATTCCGTAAGCATAATGACCATTCATCACTCAAAGGGACTTGAATTTCCTGTCTGTATTATGGCGTCAACAGCGTCAAAGGGCGGCGGAGATAAGGACGCTATACACTGTCATTCTCAACTCGGAATCGGAATAAAAACCATAGATACCGAAAATATGCTGAAATTTTCTACATTTCAGCGTACTGTTATTGATAATGAAAATCTGCACAAAGATAAGTGTGAGGCATTACGTGTGCTTTATGTTGCAATGACGAGGGCAAAAGAAAAGCTGATTGTTATTTCGTCGCTTAAATCAACAGAACTGAATAAAATTGCAAAAACGCTGAAAGTAAAGGACGGAAAAATACTGCCGTACAATGTTGAAAACGCAAACACTATTGCCGAACTTATAGTTATGTGTGCATTACTCCACCCGTCAATGTCAGAACTGAGAAAAGATGCCGGAGCAGAGAATATTACCACCGTTCCGTCAAAATCAGACTGGAAATATTTAAGAGTCGGGAATATCCAAAACAGTATTACTGAAACAACAGAAGAATACACCGAACAGATTGACAATAATTTTATGGAATTTCTTAAAACGAGATTTCAGCAAAAATATTCTGACCAAAGTCGCACACTTATTCCGTCAAAGGTTTCAGCGTCTGCCCTTGCACACAATGACAGCAAATTTGATTTTGTTGCAATAACACGTCCGGCATTTATGCAGGAAAAGAAAATGACAGGTACAGAACGTGGAACAGCAATGCACGAATTTTTGCAATATGCCGATTTCATAAAAATAAAAGACGATACCGAAAGCGAAAAACAGAGAATTTTAAAAGAAGGCTTTATGTCGTCTGAACAGATTAACGCTTTGAATAATGACGATATAAACAAGTTTACGCAAAGTGAACTTTTCAGCCGTATGCTTAATTCCGAAAAGCTGTACAAGGAATACCGCTTTACAGTAAATATTCCGGCAAAGGATATTGATGAAAATGCTGATTGTGATGACAGCGTTATACTTCAGGGTGCAATAGACTGCATATTCACAGAAAACGGCGAACTTGTCATTGTTGACTACAAAACCGACAGGGTAAAGGATATTTCAGAACTTGCCGACAGATACTCTAAACAGCTTAAACTCTACAAAAATGCCGCTGAACAGGTTTTTGAAATGCCCGTCAGGGAGTGCATTATCTATTCACTTCATCTTGGAAAACAAACAACAATATAATGCGTAATTCGTAATGCGTAATTATTATGAATGAAATCCGCTTTTGCGTCATAGAATTTAGTATCAGCAGGACGTGAGAGGTGATTGTTTGGATTTTGTTTCAGCCGTCGGAATAGGAACTGCACTTGCTGCGGACGCATCAGCCGTATCGCTTTCATACGGCTCGTCAGACAAAAATTTTTCCGTTAAAATTGCTGTTATTACTGCACTTACATTCGGAGTTTTTCAGATATTTATGCCTGTTCTGGGCTGGAGCATAGGAAAAGTCGGCAGTAACTTTGTTCAGAATTATGACCACTGGATTGCCTTTGCGATACTTGCGTTTCTTGGAATAAAGATGATTTATGACAGCCGTTGTGACAGCAGACAGGATTTTCCGCAAAGCCGCCGATTGCGTATTATCATTGCAATGGCATTTGCAACAAGCATTGACGCACTGGCATCAGGAATTATACTTCCCTCAGCCGTCGGTGCAGATACTCCGTTTACTATGTTTATTACCGTTTCAATTATCGGAATAATAACCTTTTTGCTTTCACTTATCGGATTTTTTCTTGGCAGAAGATTCCGCACATTAAGTCCGAAAAATGCAGAAATTTTCGGTGGTATTGTGCTTATAATCATAGGTATAAAAACCTTGCTGACAGGATAAATACAAAAACACCCTCTTGCTTTGTGTTGTGCAAGGGGGTGTTTTCAATTTCTGAATAAAATCATTTATTAACAACCGAATATTTTGTATTGCGACCAGAACCGATTTTTTTGATGATATTTTTGGCTGACATATTTTTTAGTTCTCGCAATACCGTTGACTGAGATAAAGACAGAGCTGACTGTATTTCTGTTCTTGTCATATTACCTTTGTCAGTAAGAAGTTCAATAATATCATTTTCACGGCTGTTATGAAATGATGAGTTATTTTCGATTTGAGAAAACTTTGGAAGTGTTAGTTTAAAAGCATTATCGGATATTTCAATTTTAGGTTTGTTTACAGAGTTCTGATAACATTCCATTATTTTTGGTATTCCTGTTCCGTATGCTTCTATAAGGTGAAGTCTGTAAAATATGTCAGCGAGATTTTTGTTTCTTAAAACAGAAATTCCAAGTTTTATATCATCAATGCAGATACCTTTTACAAGACCGCCGATACTCACAAATTCAATTTTTTCATCAAATATACTTATCAATGTGCTTGACGAAAAACTGTATTCACGGTGAACAACAGAGTTAAGCAAAGCCTCTCTGATTGCCTCCTGAGGATAACTTTTGATGTCTATTCTTTCAAGTCCTTTTAAATATGATGATGTATGATTGTATATATCTATATATTGATATGCGTCGTCAACCTGTTTAAGCAAAGAACCTGAAAATTCTTTTCTGTCCTTGAATGTTGTTTTACTGTTTCCGTAAAAAACCGCAAATTTTATTGTATGACAACATTGGTCAGACAGCAGAAGTGCAAGGTTTGTATAGGAATTATCAGAGTTAAGAAGATGCAGTGTTCTTTTTTGCTGATTGTTAAACGGTATTTTTTTTGCGGCAAAGTATTCATCAGCCTGTTTGAATGTAAGTTCCTGATTTATCGACAACTCCTCTTCATATTTATAATTGGCGGTTTCTTTTATGATATTAAGAATAGCAGTTTCTGTTGCAGGACTGGTTGACGCACCTGTTCTCAGATAAACGCCTTCGGGTCTTATTCCTTTTTGTGCAATATAATAAGGTCTGTTTGTTCCACGCTGTACACTGACTTTTACTACATTTTTGTTTTCTATATCAACAACAGATATTTCGGTAAAAAGACGGACATCAGGCTTTATCGAGTCACGTATTGTATTTGAAACCCTCAGCATACAGTCATCTGTGTTCTCAACACCTATAATATTACCATTATCCTCAATGCCGATATATAAAGTTCCGCCGTCTGTATTTGCAAAAGCTACAATAGTTTTTGTGATGTCGTCAACATATTCCCGCTTAAATTCAACATTTTTTGACTCTTGCATTTATATCATCTCCGTTTACTATAAATTATAGATTATTATTTAATCAAATATTCATTATCTGACCATTATCTAACCACTAATCATATATTAGTGGTTATTTGAATATTTGTCAAGATAATATAAAAAATCAAGCGACAGCCATAAGACATCGCTTGTTGTTCGTTAAAAATAAAAAATCCGCCCAACCGTATATGTCAATAATAACCTGCCTACAAAATAAGCAGGTGGGTGTCCTCCCCATAATTTCATACTCCCTTCGTCCGCCGAGGCGGGAGGTCTGAAGTCCGTTACAGGAGTCGGACTCCCTGATAAAGGGTTGTAGGGTTATATAGACATATTCACGTATTGGGCAGAAATTATAAACAAACTTTATAATTTTTGTCTGAAATTATTATACAACAAAGATTTCAGAAAATCAAGAGGAAATTTTTATTCTTGTTCAAAATCTTCTTCGGGTTCATCGTCAGCCATATTTTCATCAAAATGTGCTTCAAATATAGCGGCAATTTCGTCAAGAAGATCATCGTCATCAACTTCCGCAAGCTGAGGAGCTTCGTCATTGTCATCATAAACTTCCTCAAAAATCATATATGTGCTTTCTGAGTCAATTCCTTCTTCCGGCAAATCGAACATAGGCATAAGTGCATAATAATGACTGTCCTTGTAGTCGATTTCGTCAAGAATTTCAAATTCGTATTCGTTTCCTTCGTCGTCCAGAAGGGAGATAAGGTCTGCGTCATAGTTTTCGTCAAACTCGTTATTCTGGTTGCTCATTTTTCAACAACTCCTTTTTCATATTGATATTAACCATAGCATAAGCATATTTTAACCTTATTTAATCAATAAGTCAATAGCAAACTAAAATATAATATTTTTTAAAAAAGTTCAAAAAAACTATTGACATTTTACAATGATGTGCTATAATATAATCAAGATAAACGAAGAGAATAAATCGAAAACCTGATGACTGTAAGGGTTGGGAATAAAGTTCCTTGATTGAATTTCTTTTTTATCTAATCCACGAAGGGAGGCAAGCTCCAATGGGCGAACTGGAACCTGTTAGTCATAATGACCTTGATGCCTTTTGGTGTGAGGTCTTCGACGGGAAAAAGACAAAGTAAGAACGGTTACATAAAGAAGCATAAACGCAGCTGCCCCATATAAATCAAGATGGCAACGGCTGAAAGTGGCTTGATATTAACGTGATTGATGCCGGGAGTTCGGAACAGTCTTTGACCTGTAAGAAGCTGCCTGACAAATGAATAATATGCTGTTGTTTTTGATAACATCTTCCTGCAACAGTGAGCAACAAGGCGACTTTTTAAAAACTAAAATTTAATATCACGGTTGGTGCGGATAATTCGGGTTTCTGATATTTCTGCTTTGACCGTTAACCGTTTGACACACGGAGATTGTCTGACTTGAAGGGCGGAAAACAGTGTTAATGTTAAAAATAGCGGATGTTCCGTCCGTACAGCGTGTTAATAGCGGACAGAATAAATACAGTAATTACTTTTCTACATAATGCAAAATTCATTCAGAAGGACTGTGTCCAATGTAATACTCGGATTTATATAAATTTCAGTGCTATCCGCTGAATAACTTAAAATTAAAAAACAGGAATGAGTCCAATGCCATAAACTTGAACGGAAGAAGCTATGTACCGTTTGGTGCAGTGCGAAAAGTTTATTATTTTGAATTCTAATAATAGGACGCTCTTGACAGCATTAGTTGTCAGGAGCGTTTTTTGTTATTTTATGTCGATTTGGTGATTGACTTTTTGGAAATATGGTGCTAAAATTACTTAATAGAATATGAACAAGGGCGTTCTGCAAAAGAGCAGAACGCCCTTTTTGTGTTTGAATTTATATTTCAGGAGATGAAAAAGAATGAAGGACTTGTGCTTACATACGTCGGCAATAAATGAATTATTGGCACGTTATGGTGTAAAATTCGGAATTTATAAAAACGGAGTATTCAAAGAGCAGCTTTTTCCGTTTGATTCCATTCCCCGCATAATCAAAAAGGAAGAATTCGATTATCTCGAAAAAGGTCTGAAACAGCGTGTTGACGCACTAAATGCTTTTTTGGCGGATATTTACGGCAAAAAGCATATTGTAAACGACGGAGTAATACCGGAGGAATTTATTTTTTCGTCATCAGGTTTTCTGCCGCAGTGTGACGGAATAGTTCCGCCGAAAAGGATTTTCAGCCATATATCAGGCATAGACCTTGTACAGTCAAAAAATGACGAATGGTATATTCTTGAAGACAATCTCAGAGTTCCGTCAGGTGCGTCTTATCCTATGATTGCAAGAGAGCTTTGCAGACGCAGCAGTCCGCAGACATTTGAAAACAACCGTATCGCTGACAACAGAGATTATGCACAGCTTTTAAAAAAAGTTATGGATAATGTCAACACAGGCGGTATCAATGTTATTGTAACACCGGGCAGATATAATGCGGCGTTCTTTGAACATTCATACTTTGCCGAAAAGACAGGTGCAGTGCTTACAACAGGCAGTGACCTTGTTGTTGAAAACGATAATCTGTACTATGTTGATTTCAACGGCAAAAAACAGCGTGTAGGTGCTGTTTACCGCAGAATTTCGGACGAATACCTTGACCCGATGACTTTCAATGAGGAATCAGTAATCGGTGTTCCGCATATATTCTCGGCCTACAAAAAGGGCAATGTCGCAATTATCAATGCACCGGGCAACGGTATAGGCGATGACAAGGGAATTTATTACTTTGTTCCGAAGATGATTAAATATTATCTTGGCGAAGAACCAATCCTTCACAATGCACCTACATATCTTCCGTATTATGAGGACGATATGAAATATGTCCTTGATAATTTTGATAACCTTGTAATAAAAGATGTTGCTGAGGCAGGCGGATATGGTGTAGTATTCGGTAGCAGCCTTACAAAAGAGAAAAAGGCAGATTTTATTGCAAAACTCAAAAGCGAACCGAGAAGGTTTATTGCTCAGGAAATCATTGATTTCTATGACATTGATATTATCGACGAGGACGGAAAGCGTGTACCGAGAAAAGCCGACCTGAGAGCATTTGTACTCACGGGCAGTGAAACAAAGGTATGGAAAAGCGGTCTTACAAGATTTACACGCAACGAAGGCTCATTTATTGTAAATTCATCACAAGGAGGAGGCTTTAAGGACACATGGGTATTATTACAGTAGATAAAATGGATCATCTGTTCTGGCTTGGAAGGTATATTGAAAGAGTAAACACAACGCTCAAAGCGTATTTTGAAGTTTTTGACAAAATGATTGATATGGACGAAAACTATTACAAAAAGATTTGTAATGAGATAGGTATTCCGAATATCTATGCGTCAAAAGCAGATTTCATTTCACGCTATGCCTATGACCCGACAGACCCGAACTCAATTATAAGCAATCTCAAAAGGGCATACGACAATGCAATCGTTATGAGAGATTATATCGGTACAGAAACTATGTCTTATGTTCAGCTTGCAATATTTGATGTTGAAAACGCAAAAGACAGTGACGAAAGTTACCGTAAAATGCATTTTGCAATAGACCATATATTTGCATTCTGGGGTTGTGTTGACGACCAGATTGACGACAGAATGGTAAAAGGTATTCTCAGAATAGGCAAAAGATACGAAAGAATTGACCTTTATCTTTGTTTCAAAAAGCCGATTTCCGATATACTTCCGGAGCTTGACAGACTTGAAAAGCGTCTTGCAGAAACTCAGATGAAGTATAACGAATCAACTATGTTTACCTTTAAAAATATGCTCAATGACAAAAACTTTAACTACTCAAACGCAAGAGCATTGTTTGCAACACTGTTTGATGTCTGAAAAAATTTATAATTCATAATGCATAATGCATAATTAGTGGACAGTGGTCAGTTTATAGTTTTAAGGGAAAATTCCTTTTGACTGTTGCTGCCACTGTATGCGTTATGATAAGTTTGTTTTCGTGTTTTAAACAAATCTACACCAAAAATCAGAATATAAAAAAATAGGGATTGAGGTGCTTATTTTTATGAAAAAACTGCATTTCGAATATATGATGAGTAATTCATTTGACAACAATGTAACAAATCACAGGTTCTCACTTAAATGCTGTCCTTGTGATAATGCACGTCAAAAGGTACAGAACATCAGCATAAAAATAAATAATGAACCAAAGATTTTTTACGATTGCGACACATTCGGCAACAAGGTAATTAACGGCATTATATCAGAACCGCATAATCTTTTTGAAGTTATAGTCAGCGGTGATGTAATGACAGGACTTGATATTTGCGAAGAATACGAAACCGATATATGCAAAACTTATACATACAAATACTTTACCCCTTTTACAAAACCGGGCAAACTGCTGACAGAGGCTTATAAAAACAGCAATATAGATTTGATTGATGCACCTTATGATAAGGCGGCTTATATTTTGCACCTTGCACATAAGCTGATTTCATATCAAAAGGGTGTTACGGATATAACCACAACCGCCGAACAGGCAATGGAGAAAAAATCAGGTGTTTGTCAGGACTATGCACATATAATGCTTGCACTGTGCAGAATGGCGAAACTGCCGTCAAGATATGTTGTCGGAATGATAGTTGGTGAGGGCGAAAGCCACGCTTGGACAGAGGTGCTTTGCCGTGGAATATGGTACGGCTTTGACCCGACAAACAACAAACTTACAGATGACGATTACATAAAAATATCCTGTGGCAGAGATTACAGCGATTGTACGGTAAACAAGGGAGTATTTAACGGATTTACAAACCAACATCAGAATATTCACGTTTGTGTTACGGAGAACAAATAATTTTGAGGTGAAATAATGATAGAAACAGTTGTATCTGTCGGACTTCCGATAGATGAAAACCTTAATATAAAGAAAAAGCGTGTTACCCCTGCACGTCCGCTTGACGGCAGTGAAAAAAGAATAAGCGTTGTTACAGGTATTCACGGTGATGAACTCGAAGGACAGTATGTATGCTATCAGCTTTTGAAAAGACTGAATGATAATATAGAAAAGCTGAACGGCATTGTTGATATATATCCGGCAATGAATCCGCTCGGAATTGACTCAATTACAAGGGGTATTCCGGGCTTTGACCTTGATATGAACAGAATTTTCCCCGGAAATTCTGATGGCTCTATGACAGAATATATTGCGTCAAAAATTATTGAGGATATTTCGGGAAGTGCCGCTTGTGTTGATATTCACGCAAGCAATATCTATCTTCGTGAAATACCGCAAATAAGAATAAATGAAATAAGCTATAAAACTCTGGTTCCGCTTGCAAAATTCCTGAATGTTGATTTTATATGGGTTCATTCAGCGGCAACCGTGCTTGAATCAACCCTTGCATATTCACTCAATGATATAGGTGTACCTACACTTGTTGTTGAAATGGGAGTCGGTATGAGAATTACAAAGGAATACTGTGACCAGCTTGTTGACGGTATTTTCTGTCTTATGAAAGAACTTGGAATATGGACAGGCGAAACAATAACCCCGAAAAAGCCGATTATTTCAGTTGATAAGAATGTCAGCTTTATAAACGCTGTTGCCGCCGGTATATTCGTTCCCGAAGTTGACCACTGGAAAAACGTAAAAAAGAACGAAATTATTGGAAATATAGTTAATCCTCTTAGCGGTAATGTGGTTGATAAGATACTTTCACCTGTTGACGGAATAGTGTTTACACTCAGAGAATATCCTGTTGTTGATGAAGGCTCTCTTATTGCAAGAATACTTGAATATACACCGGAGGAAACACAATGATTAAAAAGACGATTTTTGAACTTAAATCTCTTTACAGAGAAAATATGAGGATAAAAGGCTATCAGTTCGGCGACGGTGAAAAAACCGTATGTATTCTTGGTGCAACAAGAGGAAACGAAATTCAACAGGTGTATATTTGCTCACAGCTTGTCAATACTCTCAAATTACTTGAAGAACAGGGCAAAATAACGGACGGAAAAAGCATTATGGTTATACCGTCAATCAATTCATACTCAATGAATACTCAAAAGCGTTTCTGGCCTACCGACAACACTGATATAAACAGAATGTTTCCGGGTTATTATCTCGGCGAAACAACCCAGCGTATAGCGTCAGGAGTTTTCGAGCAGATAAATTCGTACAAATACGGCATACAGTTTGCAAGCTTTTATATTCCGGGAATTTTTACACCGCACGTAAGAATGTTGAAAACATCTTATGAAAATACAGAAACCGCAAAGGATTTTGGTTTGCCTTATATTATGCTGAGAACCCCAAAGCCGTATGACACAACAACACTTAATTATAACTGGCAGTTGTGGGGAACACAGGCATTTTCGCTTTATACTCACGAAACCGACAGAATTGACGAGGAGAGTGCATTACAGGCTCAGGACGCTGTACTTAACTTCCTTGACAAAAACGGAATTATTGATTACAAAAGGCACAGAGGATATATTTCAGAAGTTTTTGAAAACAGCGACCTTGTTACAGTAAAACCGCATAACAGCGGTATGTTTATGTCAGTCAGAAACGTAAATGAACACGTTCATAAGGGTGATGTTCTTGCAAAAATAATACACTCCTTTGAGGGAAACGTTATAGAAGAAATAAAATCTCCTGTTGACGGAACGGTATT
Organism: Clostridia bacterium; assembly: GCA_029226955.1. Taxonomy (GTDB): domain Bacteria; phylum Bacillota; class Clostridia; order Oscillospirales; family Acutalibacteraceae; genus UBA1213. The sequence goes on from JAQXZA010000068.1 coordinate 23,308, forward strand.
TTTTGCACACAGCAGTAATTTGTGTAATGAACATTCACTACTTTTCAGGATACTTCCCGACGGCAAAATCAAATATTAAGCAAAAATTAAAAAAACACTTGCAATTTGTAAAAATAAATGCTATGATTAGCTGTACGCAAGTATCAAGCCTAAGGAGGTGTCATTATGCCAAACATTAAATCAGCTAAAAAGCGTGTTAAGGTAACAGCAACAAAGGCTGCTGCAAACAAAGCTGTAACATCTGCTTTAAAGACAAGCCTGAAAAAAGCTAACGCTGCCGTTGAAACAAATGCTGCCGATAAGGAACAGGTTGTTCGTGCTGCCATAAAGAAGGTTGACCAGGCTGCCGCAAAGGGTATTCTTAAAAAGAATACTGCTGCAAGAAAGAAATCTTCACTGGCTCGCAAGCTTAATGCATCTGCATAAGATTACAGAGCAATTAAGACTTTTTGTCAGTTTCGCAAAAGCAGAACTTTGGTTCTGCTTTTTTTCTTTTTACGGTGTTGAATACGATTAAAACGCTTAAAGAGGTGGAATAGAAGATGATTAACTTAACTGAACCGTATCCTTGTCCTGTGTGTGGGCAACACATTTTTGAAGAGCCTAACACCTTTGAAATGTGTCCTTTTTGTGGGTGGTTCGATGACGGAATACAGTATGACAAGCCGGATTATGTGAGTGGCTGTAATGGTAAATTAAGCCTGAACGAATACAGAAAAAAATGGAAAGCAGGCGAAATACAACCGCCTGTACTTTATGATGAAGATGATGAAAGTGATGAAGGTTAAATATATCGGAGAAACTTCTTTTTTGGAATTGACACATAATAAGATTTATGAGGTTATATCAGTTGAAAAGAAGTGGTATAGAATTATTGATGATAGTGGAGAAGATTATCTTTATCCGCCTGAACTGTTTGAAATTATTGAACAATAATTAAAAATAAATGTGTGGCTTATATGAAAGTAAAGTATATTGGAAAAGAATATTTGGATACTGCTTTTGAGAAAGATAAAATTTATGAAGTTATGTCTGTTGAAAAAGAATGGTATCGTATTATGACAGAACTTGACGAAGATTATTTATTTCCGCCCGAACTGTTTGAAATTGTTGAGCAATAAGTTAAATCTTCCTTAAATTCTATAATGAAAAATCAAAAACATTTTTATAGCTGATAAAATTTGTTTTTATTTGACATATCGGGAAAAATGTATAAATCCGTATTGACAAAATCCAAAAATTAGTATATAATTTATTAAAACTTATAAAAATCAGGGAGGTTTTAACTTATGAATAAAAAAACTCTTACTTGGATTATTGCTGTTATCGGTGGAGTTGCTGCTGTTACTGCCGCTGTTACTTCGTTTCTTATTTTCAGGGAAAAAAGAAAAAAAGACGATGAAGAACTTGAACATTATCTTGACAGCTCAATTCAATAATAAAACAGGACAACCTCAGACAGACATTTTATAATCAGCAATGTGCATTTAATCTTAAAACTGCATATTGCTGATTATTATTTATATTAAACTATCGGTTCACAATACTAATTATGAATTATGAATTAAAACCCTTGACAGTGAAGAAAAGATATGATATATTGAATATAAATTCAATGAATGATTATTCAACTAATTTTATGGAAGTGATATTTTGACAAGAGCAGAAGAAAAAGAAAAACGCCGTCAGGAAATTATCGAGAAAAGTATAGAGCTTTTTGTAAGACGGGGATATTATGGCACTACTGTTGCCGATATTGCGAAGGAAGTCGGTATGAGTACAGGACTGTTGTTTCATTATTTTGAGTCAAAAGAAAAACTCTATGAGGAAATAATAAGGTTCGGTCTTGAAGCGACAAAATCTGTTATGAAACTGGATAAAAGTGAACCGATTGAGTTTTTTACCGAGGTTGCTGATTTTATACTGAACTCGGTGAAGATACTTCCGTTTTCAGCGAAAATGTTTGTGCTTATGATGCAGGCTGCTGCAAATGAGGCTGTTTCACCTGAGATAAAAAATATTCTTGCACAGCTTGATGATATTGAACAGTCTGTTGAAATAATCATAAGAGGTCAGCAAAACGGAACAATCAAAGAAGGCGACCCGTTTGCTTTGTCGGTTTCATACTGGTGTGCAATTACAGGAATTATGCAGCAGCTTGCCGTTTCACCCGATATTCCTGTGCCAAAGGCGGAATGGATTGTTGATATTTTAAGACGGTAGTGGTTTTTGTGTTTTCAGTGTTTGGTTTTTAACAAAATGGGCAAAAGTCCCCGACCTCTAAGGTCGTGGGATGTAAGCGTGTCAGCCGCAAGGCTGACAGATATTTGACATAATCGGTAATTTGTGATATTGTGATAAAAAGCAGTATTCGGGAAGTGAAAAGTAATGAACAAAGCCTACAAATTCAGAATATATCCGAATGAGGAACAAAAAGTTTTGTTTGCAAAAACATTCGGCTGTGTCAGATTTATTTACAACAAAATGCTTGAAGATAAAATCAAGCATTACGAAAAAACAAAACAAAAGCTGAATAATACACCTGCACAGTATAAAACTGAATTTGAGT
>JAQXZA010000069.1 GCA_029226955.1 Clostridia bacterium
AAAAGCAATACTGTGTCACGGTGTCGGACACTTGTGCGGCTTGGCTGATGCGAAAAGTTACGGAGAACAGTATGCCAAATGGGATCTGACTGCCTATCCCTGTATTCCTGATACATACAAGGTCATTGTCAAAGATAAAACCAAAACTTGCTTTGAATATGTCAAAGGCTTTTTCGATAAAGCCGATTTAATCATCAACGCTACCGATCCTGACAGAGAGGGTGAATTGATTTTTGCGTACATATATGAAGCTATGAACTGTACAAAGAAGTGGAAAAGAGTATGGATTGAGGACTTGACACCTCAAAAAATACAATATGCCTTTAATCATTTAAAAGACAGCAACGAAGTTTTAAATATTCAGAAAGCCGGCAGAGCAAGAGCGATTGCAGATTGGATTTGTGGTATCAATCTGACGATTGCAGCTACAAAAAAGTATTGCACCAATCCGAAAGATATGTTGTCGGTAGGCAGAGTACAGACACCTGTGCTTGCAATGGTAGTTGAGCGTGAGAAGAAGATACTCGGACACACAAAAACACCATTTTGGAGATTGCTTGCAGAGTTTACAACGACAAACGGTAGCTTCACAGCTGAATATGAAAAAGGACAGTTTGACAATGAACAGAACGCTAAGACCGTGCTTGCAAGCTGTACCGAAAATGGTACAGTCAGATCAAAGACCGTCAAAAAGAAAACAGTTGGACAGCCGGTTTTGTACAATGCTACACAATTACAGGCAACAGCAGGAAAAAAATTCGGCTGGGATTTGAAAAAGACGGTCAAAGTTATGCAGGATTTGTATGAGCATAAATTTATGACTTATCCCCGAACATCATCGGAACATCTAACCGTTGCTATGCAGCCGGAAGTTACAACAACACTACAAAAACTCTTTCTTCTGCCGGAATATAGTCAATATGCCTTACCAAAAGAACAATGGCAAGCGTACAGTAAGCGACATTTTGATGACAGCAAAGTTGACAGCCACCCGGCAATTATTCCAACAATGAATGTACCGAAAAACCTGTCTGAGTTGTCAGAGGACGAAAGACAGCTTTATGATTTGCTTGTAAAATCTCTTATCAGGATTGTTTATCCGAAAGCGGAGATTGAAGATACAACAGTCCTGCTTGATGTGAATGGTAACAGTTTTAAGGCAATCGGCAGCGTTATCACCAACAATGGTTGGTATGCAGTGGACGCTATGCCTGAAAAGAAAGCAACCTTGCCGCCTATCAACGAGGATGAAAGCTATCCGGGTAAGTATTCGCTGAAACAAGGTTTTACAGAGCCACCGAAACGCTATACAGAGCCTGACCTGATTACAGCAATGGAAACAGCAGGCAAAAACATTGAAGATGAACAGGCAAGAGCTTTAATGAAAGAGGAAAATAAAGGTCTTGGAACAGCAGCGACAAGAGCCGCTATCATAAATTCCCTTTTCACAAGAGGATATTTGGAGAAAAAAGGAAAATCCATTGTTCCAACAGAAAAGGGAATTTTTCTGATAGACAATCTTCCTGTCGATGACTTAAAAAGTGCGGAATTAACAGGTCAATGGGAAAAGCGACTTCACGATATATCAATAGGCAACGAAGATTACAACAGCTTTATCCAATCAATGGAGAAAACGGTGAGAAATTGGTATGCGGCTATTGTTTCATCAAATGCAACAGTGTACACATCAGAAACTGAACAGCTTGTTTGTCCTTTTTGTAATGCAAAAGTTATAAAAGGGAAATTCGGTTACTTCTGTTCTGCTAAGAAAGAAAAAGGCTGCTCGTTCTCTGTCAGTTCGGAGATATGTGGAAAGGCGATAACGGACACACAAGCAGTCAGATTGATTGAAAAAGGCAAAACAACTTTAATTAAAGGTTTTAAGAAAAAGGACAGTGACAAAGAGTTTGACGCATATTTGGTCGTTGACAAAGGTCAGCGAAAAATCAAATTTGAGTTTCCTCCAAAAAAGAAATAACAGTTATTAAGCAGTTAGCACATAAGCTGACTGCTTATTTTTTTATCAATATAAAGGACTGATAATATGGAATATAAAAAATTTTCTTCTGAACAGCTTGATAGGGCAAAAAATGCCGATCTGATAGACTTTTTAGGGGAATATATGGGCTTGGAGTTTAAGAAAGCAGGACGATATTATCAATGCAAGCAGCACAATAGTCTTGTTGTCTATGCTGATCGTAAAGGATTTGTATGGAATAGTCGGAGCATATCCGGCGGAGATACGATAGATTTTTTACGCAAGGTTGAGGGAAAGTCCTTTCCCGAAGCCGTTGAAGCAATTGTCGGTGAAGCTGCTGCCGTTACATACAAGCCTGCACCAAAATATAAGCCTGAACCCGAACACCTTGTTCTTCCTGAAAAGGCTGACGGCAAATACAGCCGTGTCTTTGCTTATTTATCGCAAACAAGGAAAATCTCTTCAGATGTCATTACCGATTTTATGAAAGCCGATAAACTGTATCAGGATAAAAAAGGAAACTGTGTATTCGTTGGGTTTGATGAACACGGAACGGCAAAATTCGGCTCAGTTAGAGGTACACTGACAGAAAAGAAATATCGTGGGGATTGTAAAAACTCTGATAAACGCTATGCCTTTAATCAAATGGGGACAGACAGTACAAGGCTGTATATCTTTGAAGCACCAATTGATTTAATGAGTCATTGCACAATGACGGATTTAGCTTACGGCAAAGGTACATACAAAAATCAGACAAGATTAGCATTATGTGGCAGCTCAGATGTGGCACTTGAAGCATTTTTAGAGCGACACAAAGAAGTTAAAGTATTGAATTTCAGACTTGATAATGATGAAGCCGGTCGTGCGGCAGTCGCAAAATATACAACAAAATATCAAGCGAAAGGTTATGAGGTACATTGTGTTTTTAGCAAAGGAAAAGATGTAAATGAGGATCTGATTAACAGAAAAAAAGAATTTGAATCATCAAAGCAAAGAAAATAGACTAACTAATAAGGGGGCGAAAGCTATGCAGGCATATTTTAGATTATCAAACGATATTCTTGATTGTGGTCTGACACCAAACGAATTAAAGGTGGCTGTATGTTTGTATAGCTGCGTTTTCGGAAACAGATATGTGGTTCAGGTAAAACAGTCAACGATTGCCCGTAAATGCGGTATAAAGTCAATTTCAACTATTGGCAATATTATCTGCAAGTTGCAAAGAAAGGGCGTTATA
>JAQXZA010000070.1 GCA_029226955.1 Clostridia bacterium
TCCACTTTCTTGGTCTTGAGTTATAAGCATTTTTCAAGATGCAAATCATAGCTTCAAATGTGCTTCTTTTAACACCTATGATTTCTTTGAAGTCTTGGTCGCTTAATTTCTCGATTTTAGTATAAAAGTCCATTTTATCACCCCGTTTGATTATATCGCTTTTATGGTCATTTGTCGAGGTGATTTTAGTTTCCGATGAAGTCTAATTTTTCATTCTGCATTCTTAATTCTGCATTAAAAAAATTGCCTGTGAAATTTTCAGTCACAGGCAATTTTTTTAACTTACAGAATTGAAACAAACTGACGGCTTATAAAAATAACTCCACACTCCACTCTCCACACTCCACACTCATTTAGTAACCAAGTACTCCGTTGATTGATTCGTCGTTGAGAATCCAGTCGCTGACATTGACAACATTATACTGTGTTTTGTTATTGCGGATAATTACCTGTTCTATGCCGGCATTTATAATCATACGCTTGCACATTGAACAGGCTGAGGCATTTTCGACATATTCGCCTGTTTTTGCGTCCTTGCCGACAAGATACAGCGTTGAACCTATCATATCGTCACGGGAAGCGTGAATAATTGCGTTTTGTTCTGCGTGAACCGAGCGACACAATTCATAGCGTTCCCCACGTGGAACTTTGAGATTTTCACGGACACACACACCGAGGTCTATGCAGTTTTTGCGTCCTCTCGGAGCCCCGACATAGCCTGTCGAGATAATCTGGTCATTTTTTACGATTATTGCACCGAAATTTCTACGCAAGCACGTTCCCCTTTCAAGCACGGTTTCGGCAATATCAAGATAATAGTTGATTTTGTCTGTACGCATTAAATTTCACTCCCATTGAATTTTGTTAAGTATATTATAACCTGATTATGTAACGCTTTTCAAGTAAATTTTATTCAATGCACAACTCCACACTCCACTCTCCACACTCCACTCTCTAAATCCGGTAGTTTGTGTCTATGTCTTTGCCTGTGTAGTACATTGAGTCGTTTTGCTGTTTTTTTAATTCTGTGTATTCGGCGGTTACATAGTCGGAAAAATCAAGAATATTAAGGCAGTCAATAATAAACTTTGTGTCAAGCTGTGCGGAATTTATGACTGTATCAACGGAAAAAGAAGTGAATATTGATGTGTCAGGTCTGAGAAGCGGTCTGCCACAGTTAAGTCCGACTGAAATTACACCGTCATTACAATAAACAAGGGCGGTACAGTGGTGTTTATTTACAAGATATTTAAGATTTTTCATAATTTTTTTTGTAACGATATATTCGGGACTTTCAAGGTCGTATGAAAAAACAGCAAACATAGAGTTAAATTCATTGTCGGGTGTTAAGATTTCCTGTAATGGTGAAATTTTCATTTTGTAGAGTAAATCGCTGTATGAACTGCTTTGTCTGCTGACGATAAATACACGGCTGTCCATTTTGATATGGCAGTCAAATATAAACCAACAACCTTGAAACATACTGTTTTTTATGGCTCTTTCAGTAGGTATTCTGCTGTTGTTAAAACGAACATTTGAGTTGACGATATTATAGTTGTACATTTCAAGCGTACAAAAACGAAACGGAACGGATTTATGCACACCCTTGATGTTATTGTATATATCAAAGCCGTTTGCACTCTTTGGAATAAGTTCTGTTGAAGATATATCCGTTGATGTTATTGCGTCAAAATTTCCCGACTTATAACTGTATTTACAGCCCGGAAAAGCGTTTTTGACGGTATCGCTGATTATTACGCCATAACCCTCGTTACGAAATTCTCTTTGTGCCGGACGAATATAGGCAATATAAACCGCAAAAGCGTCTAACGTAATAACCATAGTAATCACCTGCAATACTGATGCAAGCCCTTGACTGAAAGTATCTCCCAGATAAGAAATCCTTAATACAAGGCACGTAATAAGACAAGCTAATGCAACAAAGGCAAGAATTAAAGTGATTATCTTAAAGCGTTTTACTTTGTTATATTTATTTATGTATTTTTCGGCTGATTGGTTTGATGACATATAAAAATATCCCCTTTTGTACAATAATACTCTTTTGATTATAACGCAAAATATTTAAACATACAAGCAAAAATATTGCCGAATTTTGTTGTATATGATATAATGAATCATCTTAAAATTATGGAGGTTCATAAAATGAAAAAGTTTTTTCAGGAATTTAAAGAGTTTGCAATGCGTGGAAATGTAATTGACCTTGCTGTCGGTGTTATTATCGGCGGTGCTTTTCAGAAGATAGTATCTTCACTTGTTGATGATATGATTTCGCCAATAATTGGTCTTTTTGCAAAAACTGACCTTTCGGCACTCGTTGTAAATATCTTTGGTGTTGATATAAGATACGGTTCATTCCTCACGGCTATAATCAACTTTATCATTATGGCATTTGTTATCTTTGTTATCGTAAAAACCCTCAACAAAATTGCAAGTTTCGGCAAGCACAAACCTGAACCAGAAGCACCCACAACAAAAAAATGTCCTTTCTGTCAGAGTGAAATTGACATCAAGGCTGTACGTTGTCCTCACTGCACATCTGTACTTGAAGATGTAAAAGACGAAAAAGAAGAAAAAGAAACAGCCGCTGTTTCAAAATAATCATATCTTAAAATCGTCAGCAGTAAATTTCGGAAGTTCTGGTATAGGTTTCGGCTCTCGTTTGAGTGGGTCATATATGTATTTTCTGCACGGATTTTCAGGCGACAGAACACCCATACGGCATATTTTTTTTCCGTCATTGTCAAGCGTTACATACTGACAGTAGTCACAGGACGGAGTTATTGAATTTCCAAAAAGTTTTTTTCTGCTAAGCATAAAAATTCCCCTTTACTTTTCAAACGTTTCATATTATTATAGCATTATCTGTTTTAATATGTAAATAGTGTGACAATATTTATTTAAGAGGTAAAGTATGATTTTTAAAAGCAAAAATACGGACTTGAATTTTGTTGACGGAGTAGGATTTCTGACTTTTTCGTCACTGTCGGAGCTTGACTTTGTGAATCACGCATTTTCAACAAGAATAGGCGGAGTAAGCACAGACGAGTTCAAATCAATGAATCTTAACTTCAAACGTGGCGACAATCCCGAAAACGTAACCGAAAATTATAAAATTTTCTGCAAAGCGGCTGGTTTTGATTACAACAGCCTTGTCAGTTCATCACAAGACCACAACACATTTGTACGCTGTGTAACAAAAAAAGACTGTGGTATCGGAATTTACCGTGAACACGACATTCAAAGCGTTGACGCACTCGTCACAAACGAACCCGGTGTAACACTTGTTACGCATTATGCCGACTGTACACCTTTGTTTTTTGCTGACCCTGTAAAGCGTGTAATTGCACTTGCACACGCCGGCTGGCGTGGAACTGTCGCAAAAATCGGAGAAATTACCGTTGACAAAATGGTCGAGGAATACGGCTGTGACCCTACTGACATTATTGCCGTAATAGGTCCAGCAATAGGCTTTTGCTGTTATGAAGTTGATACACCTGTCTTTGAGGAATTTGCGTCATTCACCGAACTTAAACCCGCCTATTTCACGCAGACTCTCGGACACGGCAAGTATCTCATTGACCTGAAAGAAGCCAACCGCCGTATGTTACTTGAAGCCGGACTTCTCAGCATTAACATAACAATCAGTGATGTCTGCACCAAATGCAACAGTGACCTTCTCTATTCTCACCGTGCAAGCGGCGGCAAGCGTGGCGGTCTTGTCGCAATGATGAGCATTAAAGAAAGTTAGGAGTTAGGAGTTGTGTGGACGGTTAGTTTATCAATTAACAAAAATTCTCGTGGCTGAATCAGTCACGAGAATTTTTTTGCGATAAATTTCTGTTGGATTTATTTTTTGGTTGATTTTTTGCTTGATGTGGATTTTTTTGTTGATGTTGCTGTTTTAGCTGTTGTAGATTTTTTAGTTGTCGGAGTTTTTGCGGTTGATGTTGCTTTTTTTGTTGAGGTTGATTTTTCTGCCGCTACGGGTTTTTCTTTGTAGGTGTCAAGTCCTTTACAGCTTTCAAGGAACGGAAGAATCTTTTTATAGATTTTGTCAACACCGCCTACGCTGTCGCTCTCGATATTAAGCGGCATAATCGGGTCGTGAACACTAAGTCTGAGCAAGAACCAGCCGTCACCGTTATTTTTATCGAATGATACCCTTATTCCCTCGTGGTTATCGTCGGCAACAACAAAGTCCTTATGTTTCTTTGCAAAGTCGAACATATCTGCAATAACCTTTTCGCCGTATTCCCTGAAATTCTTTTCAGTGATTTTAATTCTTACTTCACGGCTTTCAACAGGTTCGCTGAGTTTTTCGGTAAGGCTTTCAAGAGTTTTGCCCGATTTTTTGAGCTGAACCATTTTGATGATAATTTTTGTAACAAGATATGCACCGTCATCAAGGAAATAATTTTCTCTCATTGCGGCGTGACCTGATGTTTCTATTGCAAGAGGACAATTTATACCGTTTGCATTTTGTCTGATTGCCTCGTCAATAACATTCTTATAGCCACGTTTAAAGCGGAGGTGCTTTCCGCCGAGTTCGTTCTCAATAAAGTCTTTAAGACCGCTTGATGTAATAGAATCAGTAACAATAAGTCCACTGTCATTGCCTTCAAGTGCGATTGCTGAGGCAAGGGCAACAAGACGGTTGCGGTTTATTTCGTTTCCGCTTGCGTCAACAGCACCACCACGGTCAACATCTGTATCAAAAATTACACCAAGGTCGGCATTTGATTTTTTGACAGCGTTACAGATTGACTGCATAGCCTCAGCGTTTTCGGGGTTAGGAATATGGTTAGGGAACATTCCGTCAGGTTCAAGGAACTGACTGCCGTTTATGTTTGCACCGAGTGCTTCAAGAACATCTGTTGCATAAAATCCTCCTGCACCGTTACCAGCGTCAACAACGATTTTAAAGTTTTTAAGTGGGTGTTCATAGTCGTCCTCTGAGTTTACTTCTGCCTTAATCATTTCACGAAGATTTGCGGCATACTGACTCATATAGTCGCTTTCGATAAGTTCGCCGTCAGTGCTTTCAACAGGTTTTTCGCCGTTTTGTGCATATTCAAGGATTGATACAATATCCTCGCCTTCAAGTCCGCCGTCACGTGTAAAGAATTTAAGTCCGTTTCTGTAATACGGGTGATGACTTGCAGTAATCTGTAAAGCACCGTCGCATTCAAGCTCAACAGTTGTCATAAACATTGACGGTGTTGAGGCAAGTCCACAGCTTATTACCTGTATGCCGGCTTTTTTCATTGTATTCATTGCAAGTGATGAAATATGCGGCCCTGAAATTCTCGAATCACGACCAACGGAAATTTTGAGTTCGTCTGGATTTTTACCTGTCTTTTTTGCAAGCCAGAGAATAAATCCGTTTACCATAGCTGTTACGGTTTCATCAGTAAGATTCACCTCATAGCCAGCCCCTGCTGTTGCAACTCCACGAATGTCAGTACCGCTTTTGAATTGTTTCCAGAAATCATTTAACATTGCCTTGTTCTCCTCTCGATTATACAATTATTTTATTTCTTGTTTATAGTCATATTTGCTTGCGGTTTTTGTAACTTCCATACTGCCAAAGGTCATTTTATTTCCGTCAACGGAATACTCTAACGGGGTTTCATACTCAGTGCCGTTAATATCGAAATAATGTACGGTAATTTTTCCGTCATCAATTCTGTAACTGCCCTTTGTATAAATTTCTGATGAAATCATCTCAAATGTTCCGTCATCTCCGAATGTGTATGTATAGTCATAACCGCTGTCGCCATTTTTATACAGCCAAGAACCTGTAAGTTTGCTGTCGGGTTTGAAATCGTCATAATATTCAACTTTATCTGTCAGTTCTGATGATTTGAACTCCGGTATGTAATATCTGTAACCGTCAATAACGGTGCTGTCGGCAATTTTCATCTTTGCTTTCTGTTCGTCTGTTTTTGAGTCTGATGATTCTTCATCAGGCGGCAAAAGCAATCCTGTACGGTCAGTAAGTCTGAGTGTACGACCCGTAAAAATATTTCCGCATACATCATAATCAAAATTAGCAGTAATATATGGTTGACCGAGATTGGATATTGAAATTTTCAGCATTGGTGTGCCGTCATAATCTACAAATTCATAGCGTCCTTTCAGCGTTGTGCCGCCACGGTGCATACCGAAATTACCGTTGTTGTCAAAATCAAAGTCATACGATACTACTTCTTTTTCTTCTTTTTTTGTTTCGGAATTGGTAGTTGTTTTTTCAATACTGAATGACCAGGTTCCTGCAATGCTTGTATCAAAAAAGCATTTCCATACACCGAAAAACAAAATTGTTGCAAGAAAAATACAGGCGGCAATAATAAGCGGAACACCGATTTTTCTTTGATTTAATTTTTTTGTTTTAGTCATTACGGCTGTATTGCTTTCTTTAATCTCATCAATTTCATTTAAGTTCATTACAAGTGTTTCCTCCGTTTTATAAAATAAAAACCAACATATCTATTTTACATTAAAACACCTTTGAATACAAGAACAAAACAAAATTTAATTTTGCACTAAAAGTTACTGTTACAATTAAGTCATTTTCAGCACAATAACTCCACTCTCCACTCTTCACACTCCACTCTCAATTAAGCATTACGAATTATATAGTCTGCCCAAAGATAATAATAATTCGGGTTAAGATGAACACCATCAGGACTCCAACTGTCAGGAAGAACACCTTTTTTGTTTTTGAATACAGAAGCAACATCAAGCAACGTTACATTTTTTTCTTTTGCAAGGTCTTTTAACTGTTTGTTATATTCGTTAATCTGCTTGTTGTTGAGATTATATGTATTTTGCTTACTTTTTTTCTCTGTAACGGGAAGAATAGTCTGAATATAGATTTTTACATCAGGCATTTTTTCTTTGATTGTATCTATAATTTTTGAATAATCACTGATAAATTCACTCTTATCATAAAGACCTGTTTCATTTGTGCCGAACATAAGGAATACTTTATCATACTTTTTCTTGTTTTTAATCAGTTGTTCAATGACGGTAAGTTTTTGCTTTGGAAGTGTTTCGTGCAAAACACCATATACAGTTAATCCCTCGTGGCAGTAAAAATCCGCCTCAGTAATTATTTTATATGAATTAAGTCCCATAGTTATTGAGTTTCCAAGAAATACCGTTCTCTTGAAAAAACTGCTGTCAATAGTGGGAATTTCAGGCTGTGGGTCTTGTTCCTTTGAAGTTTCCTTTGAACTTTCTTTTGAAGATTCCTTTGAATTTTCTGACGGTTCAGTCTGTGACGATTCGGTGCTATTTTCTTTTGATGTTTCAACTGAACTTTGTGTGCTTTCTTCGGAACTTTCAGTAGTTTCAGATGATTGTTCTGATGATTGTTCAGACGATTGTTCAGACGATTGTTCAGACGGCTGTTCAGACGACTGTTCTGATGATTGTTCTGACGGTTGCTGTGACGAAACAGCTACACTGCTTTCCTTTGCACCGTTACCAGACTGTGAACAACCTGTCATTACTGCTGAAAAAGCCAGAACCAAACTTACAAACAAACATATTACTTTTCTTGATGGTTTCATTTCTTATTCCTTCTTCATTTTTATAAAATCACAATCATTATACACTCATTACCTATAATTATCAAGAAAAATGACAAGACTGTGACAATTTAATTCTGCACTCCGCATTCTTAATTCTGCATTTAAAAAAATTTGCCCGTGACAATTAAGCCACGAGCAAATAAAAATTAATTATAATATACTGCTTTTGCGGAAACGGACTTCCCTATAACAATAACTTTAAACGCAATTACGCATTACGAATTACGAATTACGCATTAAATCAAATTCCCATTATGGAAGTCATTGAGTTGACCATTTTTTCAGCGAGGGATTGAGCGTCAGATTCGGTTTTGCCAACGGAAGTGATGTAAACTTTGATTTTTGGTTCTGTGCCTGACGGTCTTACAATAGCTGAACCGCCGCCTTCGAGTGAATAAGAAAGTACGTTTGATTTAGGAAGATTTATTGTTTCTGTCTTGCCTGTTTCAAGCGACTTTGTGTATGAGTTAAGATAATCAGCAACATCTGTTACTTTAAATCCAGCAATTTCAGTCGGGTGTGAACTTCTGAGTGATGTCATAATGTCAGCCATTTTCTGCATTCCAGCAGCACCCTCAAAGCTGAAACTTTCGGTTCTGTTGAGGTAATAGCCGTATTCTTCATAAATTGAGTTCATTACGTCATCAAGACTCTTGCCCTGCTGACGATAATAAGCCGCCATTTCGCATATAAGCATTGAGGCAACAACAGCGTCCTTATCTCTTACATAAGTTCCGGCAAGATAACCATAACTTTCTTCAAAGCCAAAAACATATCTGTTTTCTTCGTGTTTTTGTTCAAGAAGAAGAATCTGTTCGCCGATATACTTAAAGCCTGTCAGAACGTTTTTGAGTTCACAGCCATATTTATCGCATATTCTTTCAACAAGTTTGCTTGTTACAATAGTTTTTACTGCAACAGGATTCTGCGGCAACGTGCCGTTTTTCTTGCGACTGCTGAGAACATAGTCAATAAGCATAATACCTGTTTCGTTACCTGTCATAAGACGGTAGCCGTCCTTTACTTTTACGGCAATACCTACACGGTCACTGTCAGGGTCTGTTGCAAGAAGAAGGTCAGGCTGTTCCTTTTCACAAAGTTCAAGACCGAGTGCAAGTGCCTCTTTTATCTCAGGGTTCGGATAAGGACAGGTTGTGAAGTTTCCGTCAGGATTTTCCTGTTCAGGAACGACAACTATATCGGTTACGCCTGTTCTTGCAAGAATTTTTCTTACTAATTTATTTCCGGCACCATTGAGTGGTGTATAAACCACTTTAAGACCTGAATTTTCGCATATACCGGGATTTACTGACTGTGCCTGTACATTGTCAAGATATGTTTCATAAAGGCTGTCGTCAATCCATTCTATAAGACCGCTTTCAAGTCCCTGTTCAAACGAAACGAGTTTGATGTCGCCGTTGAAATAGTCAACTTTTTTAATTTCTTCAAAAACTGCGTCTGCTGAAACATCAGTCATCTGACAGCCGTCACTGCCGTAGCATTTGTAGCCGTTGTATTTTGCGGGATTGTGGCTTGCGGTAATCATAATACCCGACTGACATTTAAGTTCACGTACAGCAAAAGACAGAACAGGTGTAGGCTCTAATTCTTTTGAAATATAAGCCTTTACACCGTTTGCTGCAAGAACTCTTGCCGCCTCTCTTGCAAAAAGGTCAGCCTTTATTCTTGAATCGTGTGAAATTGCAACAGACGGATTTTCATACTTTGCATTAAGAAAATTTGCAAGTCCCTGAGTTGTGCGGCGAACTGTATATATATTCATACGGTTTGTACCTGCACCGATAACGCCTCTCAGACCTGCCGTACCAAATTCAAGCTCACGATAAAAACGCTCATAGATTTCGTTTTCGTCGTCCTTGATTTCTTTAAGCTCATTTACAAGGTCAATATCATCGTTTGCATTGTTTAACCATAAATCATAAAGTGATTTGATTTCCATAATAAAAATCCCCCTAATAATTATCCTCATAGGCTAATAATAGCATACTTTTTTCAGTGTTTCAATAATTTGTTCAAAGAATTATCCTGTTTTTATTTTAAGTTTTTGTTAAAAAATCGGCTTAACGGAAAAATGCCGAAAAATGTTGAAAATATATAGCAAATATTCACAACAGGAAATTTAAGCCATATAATTTATTTTATCCATTTTTCCAGGGTTTTGACAAGTATATTCAAATCAAGCGGTTTAGCAATATGTTCATTCATACCTACGGTTTTTGCCGCCTGAACATCTTCTGCAAACGCATTTGCCGTCATAGCAATTATCGGAATATTTCTGCAATAATCACGGTCTATTGAGCGTATTGCTCTTGTGGCATCATAACCGTTCATTTTCGGCATCTGAATGTCCATAAAAACAAGGTCGTAATACCCATCTTCACACTCTGAAATCTTATCTACGGCTTCTATACCGTCAGCGGCATATTCTACGGTAAGACCTGTCATTTGCAAAATTTCTGTTGCAATTTCCGCATTCAGTTCGTTATCTTCTACAAGAAGTACACGATAACCTGAAAAATTCATATCCTTTAATTTTTCACAGGATATATCGGAATTTTTATCTCCATCATCTTTTTCTTTCAATAAAGAATCAAATGTCCTTGCCATTCTTGAACGGAACAAAGGCTTGCTTATAAACGCATTTGCTCCTGCCGCCCTTGCCTCATACTCAATATCCGACCAGTCATAAGCGGAAATAATGATAATAGGCACATCATCTCCGACTGCCTTGCGAATTTCTCTTGTTGTCTGAATACCGTCCATATCAGGCATTTTCCAGTCCAGAATACAGGCATAATAATCACGTTTTTGTTTATGATGTAATATAACCTGTTTCACAGCCTCTTTTCCGGTGGTTACTCCTTTTGCTTTCATTCCGAAATCATTCAATATACCACAGCAAGATTCAAGACTGAGCGGATCGTCATCAGCTACAAGAACATCAAGATCAATAAACTTTTCATAATTTATCTGTTCCGTATCCTGAAGTTTCAGATATACGGTCACAGTAAAGCGTGAACCTACTCCCAGTTTACTTTCTACTGTAATATCTCCGCCCATCATACGTGCGATATTACGGCTGATTGGCATACCAAGTCCTGTTCCTTCAATCTTGTTCACTCTGCCGTCAACTGCTCTGGTAAAGGGTTCAAATATATGTTCCAGAAATTCCTCACTCATACCAATACCGTTATCTTCAAATATAAATTCATAACAGCCGACTTTTGCGTGATTAGAAGGTCTTTCAACAATAGAAAGCCGTATTTTTCCACCGTCTGGCGTAAATTTTACGGCGTTACTTATTAGGTTTGTAAATACTTTCTGCATACGAAGGCTGTCACCTATGACATCTTCGTGAATAAGACCTGAAATATTGACAGATAAGTCGTGATGGTGCTTTTTAATCTGCGGATTTATCATTGCAATAAGATTATCAATAAGATCCGAAAGATTAAATTGTTCCTCCACAAGAACAACCTTGCCTGATTCGATTTTACTCATATCAAGAACTTCGTTAATAAGGCTTAGTAAATGCTTGCTTGCAAGAGTGATTTTTTGCAGACAATCCTTAACACGCTCTTTGTCATCAATATGTGCAGTGGCAATAGCGGTCATACCGATAATACCATTCATTGGTGTGCGTATATCGTGTGACATATTGGAAAGAAAATCAGTCTTTGCCCTGTTTGCAGCTTCTGCGGCATCGTATGCTTCCTGTAACGCTTTTTCCTGCTGACGTTCCTTTTTTATAAGATTATCTACATTTCTTGTTCCGATAACTCCGACAAAACCTCCGTCTTTTTCCCGTACAAATGTAACTCTCGCCTGTAAATAAGTGATTTCATCATTCAGAAGTTTTTCGTATATAAACGAATAATCCTTTCCATCTGAACGAATACGTTCCAACGACAGCTTATTGAGAAACTCACTGCGGCATTGTTCTGACACCTGTTTTTCCGCATAACTTCTGATTCCTTTCGACCAGCAATAATTATGCTTTTTAAAATGCTCTGCAATAGACTGACCGTCCTCGCCGTTTGCACGATAAGTAGTGACAGTATCTGTATCAGGATCGACAAGGAGAACAGAATAATATTCTTTTCCGAGTCCTTCAATAATTTCGTTCTGCATTTCACTGTCTTTTTCCCGCTTTAACTGCCTTTGCGTTTCATCGGTTATATCTCTCAGACCCATAATGAATAAATCATTTCCGTTTTCATCTGCTACTTTAACAACACTCATTTCATAGTATGAATAAATGCCGTTCATATATCTTTTATATCCGAGCTTGTAAAAATTGTCCTCGTGAACCTTTTCAATAAGCACGTTCAGTTTTGTGGACTCACGGATTCGCTCTTTATCCTCAGGGACAATATAAGTATCAATATACGCATTTATTACTTCCTCATAAGTGTTTTTGATTACCAGTTTTTGCATTTTTTCAATAGGCATTCCTGCACCATCAGTTCGGTAAAGAGATATTTTCCCTGTTTTTGCTTCAATTTTAAACAAACTATGATATTCACGACTCAATGCACTGATAATTTTAAGCTGTTCTTCCTGTATTTTTGTATGTTTCCGTTCTTCTTCCACGATAGAATCTGTATTTCTGAATCCAAGAATAATACGGTCTTTTTTCATTTTTTCGTGATACGTTTTAAAAAATACAACCTGAAAATGATGAATACCTGTATCGTCATAGCAAGCACGATAGTTACATATATATTCATTATTTTGACTCAGTTCACGCTGTACCACATCAAACGCAATAGAATCACTCAGTTTATTCTTATCCTCATCAATAACGTATTTTTCAATATAATATTTCCAGGTGTTTTTATATGAACGTTTTATAACACGTTCATTTTCCGACAATATCTTGCCTGATTTCTTGATAGTAACAGCCGTATCGTTCATCAGGTCAAGCAATACAACGTACTGATAATCCTTACTCAGAACATTTGCTATTGCCATTTCGTCCTGTAATGTTTCATTGATTTTTTCTACTTCAAAAAGAGCCTCCTCTAATTTTCTTTGCTGATTCAGCTCCTGTTTTTTCTCCTCATCAATATCTTTAAACGCAAGGGCAAATTCATTACATTTTCTGTCAGGCTTTACAATTTCACACTGAAAATAATGAACCTTATCATCACGAAAAACTCTGTAATTAAAGGAATATCTTTGCTTATCTTCTAAAAGCTGTTGTATTCCCTCCATAGTTCTTATCTTGTCAAACAGATGCCTGTCTTCTTTCAGCACATCATTTTCAACGTATGATGATATACTCAACTCATAATTTCCTGTTGCAAACTTATCTCCATAGCGTTCACTTATATTCTTATCCATACGGTATATTACACCCTCGTGCATATCCATATTGATAACAAAAATATTTTCATACGACATAGAGAGTGCTTTTATAAGATTATCCTGCCAGCCAAGGTTTTCCTCTTCCGCAGAAACTGCATAAAATCCGCAAAGAACCTTTGTAATCTTTCCTTCACTGTTTCGTTCTACCGGAATAAAGCCGCATTTTGTCCATTTTCCGTTAAATGCAATATAGTCCCTGACAATAATAGATTTGTCACCCAGTCTTTTATCAAGCGTGTCAATATCCACAAATACACGCATAACAGCCCTGTATTCTTCCGAAACCAAAATATCAACCATATTTTTCAAAGATACTTCTGTAATTTTATTTTCACTTTTCAAACATTTCACAATATCAGAAATGACAAGTTCCTGAAAATAATTGCGTTCTGTATCAATATAAAACAAAGCGTCAAAAATACTGCTTAAAGAGTTTATAATTGAGGTATATTTTTCAATATTTGCTTTATTTAATTCAGGAATTTCCGTTTCCGGAATATTTTGATTTTGTATTTCGTTTTCAAATTTATTCATAATATACCTCCGATTTCTTTTATATTCCTGTTTTTTAACATCTTATTATGTTTCATTCAGTTTTCTGATGGCCTCTATCACATCGTTATAATCTTTCCTCACGTATTCCAAATTTTTTTTGCATTGTTCCTTGTCGATAATTTTTGTTTCACTGTTTCTCAGAAGTTCTGTCAAAACAGACACTGAATTTTCAAGTCTTTGAAAAGCAAGATTCGCACTGACACCCTTTAATGAATGTGCCGCACGGAATGCCTTCACATAATCCTCATCTTCCAACGCCTTACATAAATTATCAAAACTTGGTTCTGACAGAAACTTAATTACAAATTTTTTTATAATTTCGTCCTTTGAAATACGCAACTTCATTAACTCATAGTTTCCCCCGAATGAATCGTAACACTCTTTTAATAACATAGCTCTTCTCCTTATATTTTATTTTATCCGAAATATAAAAAACACCTGTATATAGCATTTTTATAACATTTTTACAATAAATGCACTGTAACTTATTATATATTATATCACACTGCAATATAAAAATCAACAAATTCACGATTTTTGGTGGGATTTTATCATAATTACGTATATCCCGCAATATTTCCGAATCATCTTTTATTTCAAATATTTTGCAAGTGTGGAAATAAGTATTTGCATATTAAGCGGCTTTGATAAATGTTCGTTCATACCTGCCTCTATACAACTTCTTGCATCTTCCGCAAAAGCGTTTGCCGTCATTGCTATAATCGGAATTGTCTTTGCATCAGGGCGATTTAATGCACGAATTGCCCTTGTTGCTTCCAGACCGTTCATAACAGGCATCATAACATCCATCAGAATCGCATTATATGTTCCTTCGGGAGAATTTGCAAAAACATTCAGTGCCTGTTGTCCGTCACTTGCCGTTGTAATGACAACACCTTCATCTTCAAGCAACATCTGTGCAATTTCCAGATTTAATTCCACATCATCAACCAAAAGAACTTTTATTCCGGAAATGTTTATATGCGTCAGTTTTTCATCAGGTTTGGATTCAGCCTTTTCTTTTGAAATTTCAAACGGAAGTGTAACGATAAAAGTACTGCCGACTCCCTTCTGACTGCTTATCTCAATGGTTCCGTTCATCTTATCCACCAGACGTTTTACGATTGCCATACCAAGTCCTGTTCCTTTAAAAGTACTTCTTGCATCTGTATGCTCCTGTGTAAACGGCTCAAAAATATGCTTAATAAATTCTTCACTCATTCCTATTCCCGTATCTGAAATTGTATATCGGTAAGTTACAGTACAGTCATCTTTTTCTGTCATCTCTATTTTTGCATTTACACTGCCGCCGGACTTATTATACTTAATTGCATTACTGAAAATATTCAATAATATCTGACGCACATGCAGAGGACTTCCATAAACACACAAAGCGGAATCTCCCGCCTTTTCTGTATCACAATTCAGTGTAATACCATATTCAATGGCTCTCATCTGAGATATAGTCATAACATCTGATGTCAGTTCAGCAACATTGAACACTTCATTTACAAACTCAATATTCTGATCATCAAGTTTGCTGAGTTCCAACACATCATTTACAAGTGAAAGCAAATGATTTGCTGCCACTTTGGCTTTTTCACGGTTTTCATTCAGCAGTTTTAAATCATCAGGGTGATTACTGTCCAGATTAAGCAGACCGATAATACCGTTAAGAGGGGTTCTTATATCGTGTGACATCTGTGAAAGAAATACAGATTTAGCCGCATTTGCTTTTCGTGCATCTTCTAATGCGTCTTTAAGCTTTTGATTTTGCATTTGTTCTTTTTCCACCTGAACTGTAACATTACTGTGGTAACCTCTGAGAATATATCCTTTTCCCTCAACATAATAAGCGGTTCCGCCGCAACGAACAAATTGTTCCCCTAATTTCGGGTCAATCCAGACGTATGTATTTTCTGATGTTCCTTTTTCTATCATTTCATTCACATTCGCATTAACAGACGGAAGATATGATTCTTTTATTCCTGAATACCATGCGTCATAAGTTTCCTCAGGACTAAGATCCTTTCCCTCAATCGCAAGAAGGCGTTTCATCTGGGCATCTGCATGCATACGGGGTTTTTCCCCTTCAAATAATTCAATACGCCATATTCCGATACCCGCTGACAAAAGAACATCTTCAATCTCGCTTCGTATTTCACTTTCAACCCTTGCCACTTCAATTTTATGCTGTAATTCAATATTTTGTTTTTCAATGAGTGCGTTCTTTTTTATTGTGTCAAATGTTCTTGCAATACGTTCTTCCGATTGGCATATAGTTTCATAAAGAACCTGTACTTCATCATTGGTATCAACAACATAGTGATTTTTCCATTTATCAGATTCAAGCCATTCTTCCGGGTCGGATTCAGAAAAATCTATGGATTGTTTCACAATTTCGTCTATCGGTTTTTTTAGGGTATTATAGACAGTCCAGCCGGCAAATGATGTCATAAAAATTATAACTACAAATTCAACTCCGACAAGCTGAATTATATAAGTCAGTAACGCATTGACATCATAATCATTTGAATATACTTTTATACAATATTCGACCACACTATAAAATGTAACTACTATTGACATTATTGCAAGAGCCGCAACTATTATATTCAGGATTTTTTTATAAACCGAAACGCCGCTGTATGGGTGTTTATTCTTTTTATATTCCATTACAAGTTCATCATCAGAACATTTATAGATATAACTGAGCGGAAATGCGTTTCTGAGTTTTCGTGGAAAAATACAAAGCAAACTGGCAACAGCCAACACAGTAATCAGCTTATCTGAAATATCAACTATCATATCTCCTAAGAATTGTGCCAGAAAGCCTTGCAGACCACAGTCACAAAGCCAGAATACATACGGTGCGGCAACCGTACCTCCTACCGTTTTTCCGTACAGATACCAGCCAAAAACAGAACCGACAACACCACCGACTATTACCGCCATCACGAACAACAGAACATAACCCCTGACTTTGCGAAGAAGACCTGTTTCGGATATTTTGGCAGACAAAAAAGCTATTACTACGGTAAGAACTCCGAACATAATGGCTGACGGTTCTCCAAAATATCCAAGATAATTTGAAGTAAATGCGGTAATCATTCCGGGAATTGCACCGCTCAGCACCGCCACAAAAATACTTCCGATATTATCTAAATAAAGTGGTAAGTGCAGCATAATCACTAATCTTGGGAAAAGAACATTTATTACGATACCGAATAAAACCAACAGTAAAGTTTTATATGTAAACAAATTCTCTATTCGTGGACTAAAAAATATAATTTTTTCTTTTTTCATCTTCAAAGCTCCTTTCGTGCCGGCTTTATATCAATATGTATTCGGTATCTTTATACAAATATTTTATCATAGATTTCAAGTAAAAAAGGCTCTATGTCAATAGTTGGGGTAAAACCGAAAAAATAGGAATACGAGTGGTAGCAATCAGGTTGCCACTCGTTTTTCATTTTAAGAAAATATATGTAAAATACGATTACGAAAACGTTTAAAGTTGCGATAACCGTAAG
>JAQXZA010000071.1 GCA_029226955.1 Clostridia bacterium
CTATTTTTTCGATAATTGCCTCTTGCAATCCGAGTATTTTTTCGGTAAAATCAGTATAGAGCATATTTGTTCCTCCGTTCATAGGTTTCTTGTCAATTCCATTTTAACGGATTTTTAGCAAATATGCTCTACTTTTTTGAATAAATTTTAAAAAGTTTTTTTGACTCTATTTGCTTACCCCAACATTTATTATAGAGCCGTAAAAAACAAGCAATTTTCTTGATTTTTCAGTAAAAACGAATAAAAAAAGACAACGGATAAACTGTCCGTTGTCTTTTGGTGACCCATCGGGGATTCGAACCCCGGACACCTTGATTAAAAGTCAAGTGCTCTGCCAACTGAGCTAATGAGTCATATTAAATTTTTAAATAAAATGGTTGGGATGGCTGGATTCGAACCAGCGAGATGACGGAGTCAAAGTCCGTTGCCTTACCGCTTGGCTACACCCCATCGGAATCTTGCACTATGCACGCAGTAAACTGCGTGCTGCAAGCTGATTGTGGGGTGGGTAATCGGATTCGAACCGACGGTCTCCAGTGCCACAAACTGGCGCTTTAACCAGCTAAGCTATACCCACCATGCGTGGCGCGCCAAAAGGGACTCGAACCCCTGACCTACTGCTTAGAAGGCAGATGCTCTATCCAGCTGAGCTATTGGCGCAAGATGGAGCGGGTGATGGGAATCGAACCCACACAACCAGCTTGGAAGGCTGGTGTTCTACCACTGAACTACACCCGCATCTCAGCGACGGTTATTATATTACCATAGCCGTCGCATATTGTCAAGTACTTTTTTCAAATTTTTTTCAAATTTTTTAAAAAAGTTGAATTTTAAAGAATTTCGAGTTTAATACCCTCATCTGCTGTAACATTTATTGCTGAAATCGAGTTATTGCGGCTGTCAACAATCGCTGATGCAATCTTGTCCTCAACCTCTTTGCGTATAATATTGCGAAGATCCCTTGCAGCACTTCTTCCGCCGTAGGCTTTTTCGGCAAGATAGTTCTGTGCTTTTTCGTCATAAGTAAACTTTATGCCTTTTTCAAGCAATGTATCTACATATTCGTCAAGCATAAGTGCAGAAATCTTTACGAAATCATCTTTTGTAAGCTGTCTGAATACTATTATTTCATCTACACGGCTCAAAAATTCAGGACGAAGAAATTCCGATAAAGCCTGTCTGACTTTTTCGTTTGTAGCCTCTGCCTCTGTTTTTGCAAAACCGAGAGCATTTTCACGCTTTTCACTGCCGGCATTTGATGTCATAACTATAACTGTATTCTGGAAGTTTACTTTTCTGCCCTGTGCGTCGGTAAGAACACCCTCGTCAAGAATTTGAAGAAGAATATTCAGCACATCAGGGTGTGCCTTTTCTATTTCGTCAAAAAGCAGAACAGAATACGGACGGCGGCGGACTTTTTCTGTAACCTGTCCTGCCTCCTCATAGCCGACATATCCCGGCGGTGAACCGATAATCTTTGATACCGAATGTTTCTCCATACATTCGGACATATCAAGCCGTATAAGCGTTTCAGGTGTGTTGAAAAGTCCTTTCGAGAGTACCTTTACAAGTTCGGTTTTTCCGACGCCTGTTGGTCCTACAAAGATAAATGACGCTGGTCTGCGACGTGGACTGATTTGTACTCTGCTGCGTTTTACGGCGGCTGCAAGAGCCTTTACAGCCTCGTCCTGACCTATAACGTGTTCTTTGAGATGTTCTTCAAGGTCAGCGAGCCTGTTAAGCTCATTTTCCTGTATTTTTGACGCCGGAATACCTGTCCAGAGTTCAATAACGTGTGCAATATCTTCCTCGGTTACTTCTGCCGTAAGAGAGTCTTTGTCAATTTCTTCAAGACTTTTTTCAAGTCTTGCAATATCATATCTTACCGTAGCAAGTTCCTCGTAGTTGATTTCTTCCTCAGCAGCGATTGATTCTTCCTTTGCTTTCAGTTCCGCAAGTTTTGAGTTATCACGGTCATAATCTTCAAGGGATTTATTTCTTAGTGCCGCATAGGTACAGGATTCATCAAGGAGGTCAATAGCCTTATCCGGCAGAAAACGGTCGGTGATATATCTTTCGGAAAGTACAACAGTTTTTCTGACTATGCTGTCCGGCATTTTCACACGGTGATAATCCTCATAATATGATTTTATGCCGAGAATAACGTCTATTGTTTCCTGAATTGACGGTTCTGTTACCGTTACAGGCTGAAAACGTCTTTCCAGTGCCGAATCCTTTTCAATGTATTTTCTGTATTCATTGAATGTTGTTGCACCGATAACCTGAATTTCCCCTCTTGAAAGAGCCGGTTTCATAATATTTGCGGCATTCATTGAGCCGTCAGACTCACCGGCACCGACAAGGCTGTGAACTTCATCAATAAAAAGTATGATATTACCGTCAGCCTTTACCTCGTCGATAAGACCTTTTATTCTGCTTTCAAACTGACCTCTGAACTGAGTTCCGGCAACAAGTGCGGTAAGGTCAAGCATTTGAATTTCTTTCTTTTGCAGTCTGAGCGGCACTTCACCGGCAGCAATTTTGAGTGCAAGACCTTCTGCTATGGCTGTTTTGCCGACACCCGGTTCACCGATAAGACAAGGATTATTCTTTGTTCTTCTGCTCAGAATCTGAATAACACGGTCAATTTCCTTTTCTCTGCCGACAATTCTGTCGATTTTTCCATCTCGTGCTTTTTGTGTAAGGTCTGAACAATATGCGTCAATATGTTTGCGTTTGCGTTTTTTGTCTTTTTTTCTGTCGTCCGATTTTTGCTTTTTTTCGTTACTGTCAGGCTGTGAGTTTGCATTAGACAAAGTATCGCTCGGCTTATTGGTTGAGAAAAGGTTTTTAAAGAATGCCGGAAATGCCGGTGCTCCTCCCTTGCTGAAATTCTCATCATCATCGGAATTATCACCGTCAGCGTCACATTCGTCAGGCTCTGGCAGAGTTTCCATAAGTTCGAACATTTGATTCTGCATTGCGTCAAGGTCTTCTTCTGAAATACCCATTTTATCCATTATATCAGTTACAGGCTTTATGCCGAGTTCTTTTGCACAAGTCAGACAATAACCTACTGTATCTGAACCGCTTGTTCCGTTTGAAAGGAAAACAACGGCTGGTCTTTTCTGGCATTTTGAACACATCATCATTGTATATGCACTCCTTTCGCTAAACACCGTATAATTACTACACGGTTTATATGCTTTAATTTAATGTATTTTGAATATAATAACACACTTACAATGTAATTGTCTATAAAATCAGGCAATTTTATTTTTTGATTCGTCAGAAATTCCGGCTTTTTTTTCTTTTATGAGTTTAAAGAATATCCGTGCATACTGAAAAAGTGCAAAAAGCATAAATACCGTTGTAATTATAAGCAATGTATTTGTCAATATGATATTATCTATACCCCATATTGCATTGAGAAGTATTATTGCAGTCACAGACAAATAAAACACAACTGTTGCGACTTTTCCGTACCATTTTGCAGCCGGCGGCTTTATCTTCATTTTAAGCAGTACAAAGCCTCCGCAAAGCATTAAAAATTCCTTTGCAAAAAGAATTATTACAAACGGCAATACTGACGGATAAAGTACATATATGCAAATTACAACGGAAATCAGAGTAAGTTTATCGGCAATAGGGTCAAGCATTTTGCCAAGCTGTGTTACCTGATTGAACTTTCGTGCAATCATTCCGTCAAACATATCGCTTACGCCTGAAATAATCAGCATTACTCCCGCCATAATGAAATTACGGTCAAGAAGAAATATTATAAGCGGCGGAATAACCAGTATTCTTATAAGCGAAAGAAAATTCGGAACGGTAAAATTTTTTTTGATAACCGATTTTATATTATCTTTCATAGACAACAACTCCTTACATTACACATTATCCGCTTACGCCAAAAAGTGCAAGTATTTTGTTAAGCAGATTGAGTTTGTATATTCCGTTGTACAAATATGACTTTTCTATTGCGTCATTTATCTCATTTACAGTATCTGGTGACAGAAACATCATAATAAAGTATAACACAAGTGTAAGTACCATTATAAGTACTATGGCTTTTACTAAACCAAAAATTGCTCCGCCTATTCTGTTTACTACGCTAAGACCTATGGCATTTACCGCCTTTGTCAGAAATTTTGCAAGAAAAGCAATAAGAGCAGTCAGAATTATAAACAAAACAACCGTAATAATTGTTGACACAAGTCTTACAGCCGTCGGTCGTATAAGCGACTCGACAAGCTGAGGAACAGCAATATTCTCTGTGCTTATTTTTTCTGACAGTGTATTTACATCAATGCCCGAAAATGAAAGGGCATTGACCGCATAGTCAGGAAGTGCCGAAAAAAGTTTTTCAGCCTGCTGGTCGGCTGTCATATGTGACGGAAAAGCCAAAAAAATATTTTGTACGGATTCAATAACCTTATTCATTATAAATTTTTCATAAACCGAAATTGCCGCCATAGACGCAAGAAATGACGACGCTACCGCTGAAACGATTACACCGGCAAAGTCTATAACGGAATTAAGAAGTCCCCGCCTGTAACCCGAAAAAATCATAATAGCAACTATTAAAACAACTGTTAAATCAAGTACAATATTCATAATTTTTCTCCCGTTTTTTCAGAAATTACCTGAAAGTAAGTATGTAAAATATAATATAACACATTTCGACCGCAACTACAAGCAAAAAATTATAGTGCAGAATTTATTGAAAAAAATAAAAAAATTTTTTAAATTTTTTGAACCTTTTGGATTTTCATTTGTCTATATATTAGAGGGGTTAAATAGCAGACTATTCTCTCTTAAAAATTACAGGAGGTAAAAACAATGGAAAAAATAAAAGGCTCGCCACACAGTCACATACCAAAAAGCCTGTGGTAATGTTATGATATGGCTGATTTTGGTATTTGTATGGAATTATATACGTCTTTGCCGACAGCCTTATCAGCTTAAAACAACAAAAAATCTATAAGAAAGGACATTGATTATGGCAGCAGACGAAAAATTTCCTCTTGCACTTTACGAAGGAAGTATTCTTGCGGGACGGTACATTATTAAAAAAGTACTCGGTCAGGGCGGTTTCGGAATTACTTATTGTGCGGTTGACCATAAGACAGGTCAGACGGTTGCAATTAAGGAATTTTTCCCCGACACACTTGCTTACCGAGAGGGAACAACCGTTATATCCTATCCCGGTGACCGAACAGAAAACTATGAATACGGCAAGGAAAATTTCTTGCAGGAGGCACAGACTCTTGCACAGTTTATCGGAAACGATAACATTGTACGAATACATAACTACTTTGAGGAAAACGGAACCGCATATTTTGTAATGGATTACATTGAGGGTATCAGCTTTGATGATTACATCAAACAAAAAGGCGGTAAAATCAGCGTTGAAGAAGCTGAAAAAATCCTCATTCCCATTATGGACGCACTCGGTGCGGTTCACGAAAAAGGAATTGTTCACAGAGATGTTACTCCTGACAACATCTATATCTGTAATGACGGCACAGTAAAACTTCTTGACTTTGGTGCGGCAAGATACAGTCTTGGCGACAAAAGCCGCAGTCTTGATGTAATACTCAAACACGGCTTTGCACCAAAAGAACAGTACACAAGACACGGCAAGCAAGGTCCTTATACCGATATATACAGTCTTGCGGCAACATTTTATTTTGCAATAACAGGCAAAAGACCGCCGGATTCGGTTGACCGTATGGACGTTGACGACCTTGTACCACCGTCATCACTCGGAATTGATATTACCGATTATCAGGAAGAAGCACTGTTTCAGGCAATGTCGGTTCAGCCTTATGACCGTTTTCAGTCAATGGCAGTATTCAAAAGCGTATTGCTGAATGAAAAAAATTATGCACCTCAGGAAACTGTACCCGAAGTTCAGAATGTCGCACCAGTTCCCCCTGTCGCACCGGTCACTCCTGTTGAACCCGTCACACCTGTTACCACTGCTTTTAAGACAGAGTCTTATAACGAAACACCGCAAAACATTGAGCCTGTAATTCAGAACACTGATTCTCAGGTATATATTCCCGAACAGGTAAACAATACAAAGAAGAAAACAAACAAAAAAATACTTGCGATTGTTTTGTCCGTAGTAGCGGTAATTGCAGTAGCAGCAGCAGTTATTATTCCTATGAACTTAAACAATAACAAGGTGCCTGTATCAACAAACTATTCAAGCGAAAATTCAACCCGTAAAGAAAGCAGTTCTTCTCCTGGTACATTTTATTTTCCGTCCTCAATACCTTCACAGACAAGCCAGCCCGAATCTTCTGTCAGCTATACCCGTGGTACTGTCAATATTTCGTCACAGATTTCAAGAAACATCGTAAACGGCGGTATAGTTACATGGGACGATAATTGTGATTTTTTTGTTAGTGATAATCGACATTCAATATATCGTTTGGATTCAAACAATAAATCAACATGTGTTTTCAACAATACCAATCAGAAGTATTCCAATCTTTATTGTGCAGACGGCGGTTTATATTATCTGTCTAATAATACAGTATGTTTTTGGGATTACCAAAGCAGCCAGTCAAACGTTGTTTCCGCACTTCAATCATACAACGGAAAAATTAACGCTTTTTATGTAACAGATGATTATTATTTTATATACTACTTCACAGCGTCTGATTCAGGTTATGTATATAGAATAACAAAAAGTACAGGAAATATTGAAGAACAATTACCTGTAAAATACTGGCATAATTTTTTGATTTCAGGTAAATGGCTGTACTACATTACAACAGACGACCAGGGACGTTCTGCAATAAGTTCTGTGTTGGCAAATGATTTCAGTCAAAAACAAGATAATTCTATATACTTAAATCAGCAAGGTTTATATTATCATTCAATCGTATCAGACGGAAATTACATCTATGTAACCTACAAAAATTCAAAAGGCACATGGAACTTAGACCGCTTTCCTATGGATCTTTCATTCAACAACGATAATTATGAGTACTGGTCGCTGTCCGATATATGTCAGGAAGGCGGCTTAATACAGGAAGTGAACACAGAAGGAAATATTGTTTTTATTTCAGTAAAAAATTCAGATAAAACTATGTCATTATACAGGCTTATACTCCGTTCAGACCATACTTATAAATACAGGCAAATATATTCCGGCAATACAAATCTTTTCAGACCAAATGTGATACTATATAACGACGGTGTTATAGAATTGGATTGTATGAAAAAGGATTCTGATGGTAATGATGTGTACATTTATAAAAACTTTGATTCAAGCGGAAATATCCTCGAATAACGGCAATTACAGAACTGTTGCCGGACACTCTATTTATTTTGCATGATTTTTTCTGCGTGTGGCTTAAATTCCGAAACGGAATTATAATGCCATACGGGAAAGTCAGTTGATATTAACTTACAGCCTTTGTAAAAACAGATATTTTACAACAGGCAAATCTTCACAAATTCAAGGAGGAAACAAAAATGGCATTACAGGAATGTGGAAACGGTCATCTTTATGACACCGACCAGTACTCACACTGCCCCTATTGCAGTGGAGGAACAAACATGATTAACTTTGACGGAAACGGTATGAACAGAACGGTTGCAGTTTCACCCGCTGCTCCCGGAGTAGAAATAGGTTCAACGGTAGCACCTCAGAGTTACACAAAGCAGCTTGAAAACAAAAACGATACAGGAAAGACGGTAGGCGTTTTTCAGAAAAAGCTGCATTTTGAACCTGTTGTCGGCTGGCTTGTGTGCATAGATGGTCCAGAAAAAGGCAAGGACTTCCGTATCTACGGAAAAAACAACACAATCGGCAGAAGTGAAAAAATGGACATCTGTATAACAGGTGACCAGACAATTTCCAGAGAAAACCACGCAAGGCTTGCATACGACGAAAAACACAACGCTTTTCATCTTATTCCGGCTGAAAGCACGAATACAATTTATCTTAATGACGAACCTATTTATGTTCCTACAAAACTTAACACAAGGGATATAATAGAATTTGGCGACTGCAAATTTGTTTTCGTTCCTTTCTGTGACGACAGTTTCAAGTGGGAAAAGAAAAATCCAAAAGGAGAGTAAAATGTCTTGGTTTTCTAAAAATAAAAACAGAGAGGTTACAGTATCACCACTGACGTCTGATAATGACAGTCTGTTATATCAGATTACCAATCTTCAAGGTATAGGTTCAAGACAAAGACAGGAAGACTCTTTTACCGTTGCCAACGCACTTGACCCTGAACAGTATAAAACAAAAGGACTTATGTTCTGTGTATGTGACGGTATGGGCGGAATGAAAGACGGCAAACTTGCAAGTGAAACGGCAATAGCAAGCCTACGCAGTTCCTTTATTGCTCTTGACAGACGGGCGAATATTGCCGGACAGCTCAAACAAAGCGTTTATGAGGCTTCCGACAAAGTTCTTTCCGTACTTGAAGGCGACGGAGGAAGTACCGTTGTTATAGGAATAATAATTCACGAACAGCTTTATTTTGCAAGCGTCGGGGACAGTTTTCTGTATCTTAAACGTGGTGAAAAACTAATAAGACTCAATGCAGAGCATAATTTGTGTCATCAGAAATATCTTGAAAACATCAGGGACGGTATTTTCGACCCGACAGAATGTCGCAACGACGAAGAGGCGGCGGCACTTACAAGTTTTCTCGGAATGTCGGGAGAAATTGAAGTTGACGGTTTTGTAAAACCGCTGCCACTGCAAAAAGGCGACGTTATACTCGCCTGTTCCGACGGAGTAGGAGGCGTACTCGGACAAGATGAACTTCTTGATATTATGAACTGTACGTCTGTTCATCAGATGAGCAACGATATTGAACAGCACATAATAGCTCACGCACGACCAAATCAGGATAACTATACAGCACTTTTAATAGCCTGTATATAATGAAAAGAGGTAAAAATTTATGAAAAGAAAATTTATCAAAAGAACTTCCGCACTGTTTACAGCGGTGCTTGTTATGCTCGCCTTTTTAGCAATGCCCGTACTCAGCGTTCAGGCATTTGACAATAATGTAAAAAGCGGAACCGTTGCCATAGTTTTTTATATGAAGGATGCAACTTTAGGCTTGAAGGACAGTAGTGGCAACTTTCAGGCAACTGAAAAGTTAGGAGATACGCCAATCAGTGCAGGTTCAGGCTTTTTTGTAGGTAAAGAAGGAGAACCCGCACAATATATTGTTACTAATGAACATGTTATCGACGATTATGTAAATGCAAAAGAGGGTGGATCATACATACTCTCTTTGGGAACTTACGCACAGGATAATTCAAAAACAGTGATTGCGATTTCATCTGCCTGTGAACTGAGAGTATATTACTCACAGGACGATTACGATATTGCTTATGTGGATTGTTACGGAGATTCAAGCAAGGTTGACCTCGCTGTATTAAGATTAAAGGACGGTACAACCAAAAGACATACTCTTAAAATAATGCAGCCCACAGAATCTATGGTCGGAAGTACCGTATATACCGTAGGTTATCCGGGAAATGCCGATAATAAATTCACCGGTGCAAGCAAATACGGTATTGATGACGCTACCGTACACAAGGGTGTAATAAACAAATTTGTTGCAAACGAGGGCAAGGGTGTAGAAAGAATAGCAATAGATGCAGCAGTTCAGCACGGCAATTCAGGTGGTCCTCTCGTAAATGAAGAAGGATATGTATTAGGTGTTAATACAAATATTTTTTCAAATATGCCATTCAGCGAACAGATAGAAACCGATTATTATGCTATCAACAGTACTGAAGTTATACGATTCCTTGATAAAAACAATATTCCTTATGAAACAGCCGGCGGTACAGGCGGTTTCACTGTATGGATTATAATTGGTATCGTTGCAGCAGTAGTTATTGCGGGTGTAGTTGTTGTACTGATTGTAATGAAAAACAAAAACAAGCCAGCAACAGCAGTCGCTAATGTTAATTCAGCAGTACGTGTCAACAATCAGGTGCCGAATGTTACAAACGTAAATATCCCTGTTAAAAAAGGCGGCGTTATACGCTCAATGTCTGTTCAGCACGGCGGAAAAACTTTCCCTGTCGGTAAAGCCCCTGTAATGATAGGCAGAGATCCGTCTGTATGTTCTGTTGTTTACAAGGAGGGAACTCCCGGTGTCAGCGGCAAGCACTGTACTGTAAGCTATGACAGCGACAGACAGGAATTTACTCTTACTGATCTCAGATCATCATACGGTACATATTTACTCAGAAACGGCAAAAAGATAAATGCAAATGAACCTGTAAAACTCAGACCCGGTGAAAGTTTCTATGTAGGTGACAAAGCAAACATTATCAGTGTTGAATTGGAGAAATAAATGAACTTTGATGTATATGAATATTCTGACAAGGGCGGAAGAAACTATAACGAGGATTCTGTCGGCAGCAGATATGAAGACAGTAAAGGCATTTTCGTTGTTGCCGACGGTCTTGGTGGTCATAATTTCGGCGAACTTGCCTCTGAATGTGCAGTAAGTAGTATTCTTTCTGTGTGGGACAATTTTTCTGATGAAATTGAGAAACAGTTTACAGACATTATAACGTCTGCAAACTCAAAAATACTTGATTTGCAAAGAGAAAAAAACACCACTATTAAAAGTACTGTTGCTTTGCTTATGACAAATGGCGGAAAAGCAGTCTTTGCAAACATTGGCGATTCAAGGGTATATTATTTCCATAAAAACGCACTGAAAATGTTTACAGAAGACCATTCTGTTGCATACAAGAAATACAAAGCCGGCGAAATTACAAGAGATATGATTGGCAGTGATGAAGACCAGTCAAGATTACTCCGTACTCTCGGCAGTCAGGACAGGTATCAGCCGAATATTTACACAGTCCCAGAACCGCTTGAAAAAGGCGACGCATTTATGTTATGTTCCGACGGAGTGTGGGAATATCTGTACGACGAGGAAATACTTGTTGACCTTTTGAAGTCTGAAAACGCTCAGCAATGGGCAGAACTTATGCTTGTCAGAATAATGGACAGAACAGACGGCGAAAACGATAATCTTTCTATGATAACCGTCATAACAGAAGACTAAAAATAACGCATTAACAAACAAAATAATCGGCAGACATTTCTATGATTTGTCTGCCGATTGATTTTTTATTTTTGAACTTTATAGTTTATGGTTCGTCAATAGGAACATAAGGCTCATCAGGGAAAACAGGTTCTTCCGGCTCTTCTGGCTCTTCCGGTTCATATAATAAATTCGGACAATTATAGAAAGCATTAACACCTATATTCATCACGCTGTTTGGTATTTTTATTTCTAAAAGATTTTTACAACCGTAAAATGCGTAATCCCCTATATTCGTTACGCTGTCAGGTATTTCAATTTCATAAATAGCTTTGCAATCGTAAAATGCGTAATTTCCTATACTCGTCACGCTGTTCGGTATTTTTATTTCAACAAGATTTTTACAACCGTAAAATGTGTAATCCCCTATGCTTGTTACGCTGTTCGGTATTTCAATTTCATAAATATCTTTGCAACCGTAAAATGCGTAATCCCCTATGCTCGTGACGCTGTCAGGAATAATTATATTATGCAATGAAGAATTTGCAAACGAATAATCTTCTATACTTGTTACGCTGTTTGGTATTGTAACTTCATAAAGATTCTGACAATTATAAAACGCATACTTTCTTATGCTCGTTATATTGTCAGGAATAGTTATATTATACAATGAAGAATTTGCAAATGTGTAATCCTCTATGCTTGTTATGCTGTTTGGTATTGCAATCTCATAAAGATTCTGACAATTATAAAACGCATACTTTCCTATGCTTGTCACACTGTCAGGAATAGTTATAGCAAACAATGCAGAATTTGCAAACGCATAATCTCCTATACTCGTTACACTGTCAGGAATAGTTATACGATTCAATGAAGAATTTGTAAATGCGTAATTCTCTATACTTGTTACACAGTCAGGAATATTATATAAATCGCTATATGATTCTGTCAAATATTTTACCAGCTTAGTGCTGTCTTTTGTAAATATAATATCATCTTTGACTATGTAATTATCATCTACAAAAGTGATATTATCTTCTTTCGCATTATAATCACCATATATTTTTTCCGAATATTTAATGCCTTGCGGAACAACCACAGATTTACAATTACAAAATGCACCATAACCTATACTTGTTACGCTGTCCGGTATTTTTATATTTGTAAGCTCTGTACAATAGTAAAACGCAAAGTCACCTATATTTGTCAGGCTGTCCGGCATTTTTATATTTGTGAGTTTTTTACAATTATAAAATGCAAAGTCGCCTATACGTGTCAGACCATCTGACATTTCTACATTTGTAAGATTCTCACAACCGCAAAACGCTGAATCGCCTATACTTGTTACACTGTCTGGTATAGTTATGCTTGCCAGTTCTTTACAACGATAAAACGCATTATCGGAAATTTTTGTTGTACCATCTTTCAGAATGATATTTTCATTTGAAGACATTTTTCCTTTATATTTATAGGCTGTATTTCCTATATATACTACTCCGTCAGGCTGATTATCATACCATTCAGTACCGTCAAAAGCCTCTGCACCTATTTCCTGAACGCTTTCAGGAATAATTATATTTTTCAGACTGCTGCAACCGTAAAATGCACCATCACATATTTTTCTGACCGTATCAGGAACAGTATATTCTGTATCCTGTCTGATTGACGGATATTTG
This sequence comes from Clostridia bacterium, assembly GCA_029226955.1. Taxonomy (GTDB): domain Bacteria; phylum Bacillota; class Clostridia; order Oscillospirales; family Acutalibacteraceae; genus UBA1213. The sequence continues at coordinate 12,740 of JAQXZA010000071.1, forward strand.
ACCAGCTCGGTTTTATCTTTGTTGAATACTACACCGTCTTCACATATATAACTATTGTCAAAAAAGATTAAATCATCATATTTTTGATTTTCAGAATTTTCAGATGTTGCCAAAAGAAATTTCTTATTTCGCTCTACAATTTTTTCAGCCATTGAACCGGGTTTGCCGTAAATATATTTCAAAGATTCGCTTTGTTCAAAAGCATTATAATCAACAGCCGTTACGCTTTCAGGAATAAATATCTCTTTCAGATTATCACAATAACCGAATGAATTGTTACCTATGCTTACAACACCGTCAGGAACAGTAATGCTTTTAAGCAACGAACAGTAACAAAAGGCATATTCGCTTATTTCTGTAATAGTTGCGGGCAAGCTGATACTTTCAAGAGATGAACAGCCAAAAAATGCGTTTTCTTCCATAGATATTATATTACTGTCAGATAAATCAAGATTTTTTATTCCGCTTTCCTGAAACGTTGACTTACCTATGCTTACAACGCCCTTTGGCAGTGAATTTATATCAAAACTTGTACAGCCGTCAAACGCATTGTCGCCTAGCTCGGTAAGATTTTTCGGAAGATTTATATTTTTCAGTAATTTACAATTCTGAAAAGCGTTACTGCCTATCAGATAAACATTATCACTCATAGTTACAGTTTCAAGAGCTGAACAGCCGTTAAATGAATTACTTGAAATTTCCGTTACCGACTGAGGTATGTTTATTTCTTTAAGTTTTGTACAGCCACTGAATGCCCCTGATGAAATTGATGTTATCGTGTCGGGAAACGATACCGTTTCAAAAATCTGATTATCCTTAAAGGCATTGTTTGATATTCTTGTTACAGGTAAACCGTCAACCGTATCAGGAATTTTCAATATGCTACTCTGACTGTCATCTGTAATTTTTGACTTTGCTTTTTCAGAATCATAAGAAAGCAAAGTTGCGGTATTGTTTTTGTCATAGATTCTGAATGTAAAGCCGTCATCTGTTGTTATGTCATAATAGCTTGTGTAGTCTATAACAGAATGTGATGTTTCATTTTCAAGATATACGGTGCTTGTATCATATATCGTACTTGTGTCGTAAATTGTACTTGTATCGTGTATCGTGCTTGTATCATATATTGTACTTGTTTCGATTACGGGTGTTTCTATTGTTCTGTAAACAGTGCTTGTCTGATATAATGTGCGTGGGTCGTTTTCCTTATATATTGTACTTACGTCATATATTGTACGCACTTCTTCATTTGGTACTGCTGTTACTTCACTCTGAACATTTTCGCTTGTATGAACAATATCATTGTCAGCCATTGTCTGAGGAATAACTACTCCGATACCTATACCAACACACATTGCAGCTATTGCAACTGATGTAGTAACCGACATTTTACTGCTTACTGTATGGCTTACCGTATTTGCAACGCTTGTACTGATACTTGTTGACACTTTATTTGCCGCTGCATTGCCTATCAGAGAACCTGAAATTCCGTTTGCTGAACTCACAGCACTTTGTACGGCTGATGAAAGCGACTCAGGCACATTGACTTTGTCTGCAAGCTGAACAAGAACTTCTTTGAGTACGGACAGAATATCGCCGCTGTAAAGTTTGATACCCTGTTTTTCATACATCAATACGCTGTTACGGACTTGTTCACGGGCATAATTCATACGGCTTTTGACAGTACCGACACTACATTCAAGCTGAATTGCAATTTCTTTTATACTCATACCGCAATAATAGTACATCATTATTGCTGTTCTGTGTTTATCGGACAGGCTGTTTACTATTTCGTCTATTATGCGAAGTGTTTCATCATTGTCAAGTTTTGACTGAGGCAGTATATCTTTAAAATCGTCGTCCTCAGTTGTAACCATATTTTCGATATTTTCTTTTTCATCATCTTCTATAAGCTGAGGCTTTTTTTTCATCATAAAATTTTTGCACTTGTTGATTGCTATTGACTGAATCCAGTTTTCAAACGAATCAGGATTTTCAAGTGTATTGATTTTTTCAATCATTGTACAAAAGGTATCCTGTGTAATATCCTCAGCGTCTTCCTGGTTTGACAAAATTTTAATGCAAAGAAAATATATCTTCTTGCTGTATTCTTCATAAAGTTGATTCAGGGCAGATGTATCACCTTTTTGGGCAAGACAGACTATTTTTTTTAATTCCATAGATTTGTCACACTCCTCAGATTCCGTTAATATAATAATAATTCTTTTCACATAATACGTCAATAAAAATTTTGACAAAAGAGCGTAAATTCTGTAAAAATTTATCGGATAAAAAACAGCAATAATGCCCAAATATGTAAAAAAACAGTGACTGATAAAAAATCAGCCACTGTCCTTTTCAGCTGTTTATCACCGGTTAAATTTTTTGATACAGCCGAATATACAGAGCCGGATTTATCGGCTCTATATATAAGACAGTTGAGAACATAAAAAGGTTCATTTTTTTTCAATTTTTTGAATTTTTGCCGCATAAGAACCTTTTTTTCTTTATGTCACGGCTGTATTTTACAGATTATCAATTATACACGGTATTTCGGACGGCGTTTTCAGAATATCAAAACTGTAATTATTCATATCTTCCAGTTTATATCCAAAGCCATATCCGACGCCGACAAAATCAATTTCCGCATTTTCAGCACCCTTACGGTCATATTCTGAATCACCGACAAGAACCGCTTCGGATTTATCTGTTTTTGTTTCTGAAAGAACGCTTTCAAGTATATCCGACTTTGAACAGACTTTTCCGCCGTTCCAGCCCTTTATTACAGTAAAATATCCGTCAAAGTTAATTGACGACAGCATTTTTACGGCATATTCTTCAAGTTTTAACGTTGCAACGGCAAGAATATATCCCTTTTCTTTCAGTGATTTCAGAACATCTTCAATATGTTCATAAGGTCTGTACAGCGTTGTTCCATAGTCTTTATAAAGTCCACGATAAATTTTAATAACCTCGTCAAGCTGTTGTTCAGACTGTATTTTATACAATTTTTTAAAACCGTCACTGAGAGGGCCACCGATTACTATACTTTTGTTGTCAACGGGATTTTCCTCTAATCCCACTGTTTCAGCCGCTTTTTTGTAACAAAAAAGTATTCCCTCAGATGTATCAAGCAAAGTTCCGTCAAGGTCAAATATAACTGATTTTTTCATTTGCTTTTTCCCTCTTTAAGTGCCTCAATTTCTTCATCAAGCTGATGTTTGTTTCTGATATAATCATTAAGACGCTTTTCGGTTGCTTCAAGCACACCTTCAAGCATTTTTATCTTTTCACTTTCACTTCTTGAAATGGAATGTATATCAATGCTTATACCAGTATATTTCAATTCTTTTGTTAAATTGATATTTTCAGCCTTTTCAAGTATCTCACTGTCATTTGAATACAAATAAATCACTTCCTCTGTAATTTTTCCGTCAAGGTCTGTTTCTGTTATGAATATCGGACGTATATGGCTGAAAACTTCTTTATGTATGCCGTCAAAATAATTATGACGTACTCTTTCGTTAAGGAATATTACATAAGCGGATTTTTGTATTCCGCTGAGAAATTCATATATATCCTCAACGCTCTGTCCCTCCGCAAGATTATCTGAAATAAGCGTTATTTCATTATCCGTAGTAAGAATATCCATATACTGTAAATCAAGAGAAACATTGTCATTCAATGCAAGTTCGCAAAGAATCCTGTCATCACCATTTGTGGCAATACTGCCGTTTTTTCCTATATGTTCAATCAGCTTGTATGCCGCATAATATCTGTTAAGATACCGAAAAGTTTTCAGTATTCTGTTGTCAAAGCATATAGTTCTGTCACAAAATTCTCCGAGAGAATTAACCGCTGTTGAATTTGCCGCAATAGCGGTTTTCACTCTGCCGTCAATACAGTATGGCAGTAACTCGGACGGCATTGCAAAAGGCAGAACAGTTGCATTATCACCAAAAAGTTCCCTGTATCTTCCCGCTATATCGTCGGGGTGAGGCTTGACCGTAATATGCGTACCTTCAAGAAAATAATCTGCAAAAAGCGTATATAATCTGTGCTGACCGTCAAGCGACATTATTCCGAGATTCGCCATATGCTGAGTAAGAATAAGACTCAAATTCTGATTTTTTCCGTTTATCTTCTCGCTTACACCGAAAAATCCGAACACTTTGTTCAATTCAGATTCACTTAAATCCTGAATTATTCTTTTAACGGAAAAATCGGTCATTTTGGGATTTTCATATCCCGGCAACTGACTTTCCTTATCCGCAAGAATTTCAACACAACTCTTGTTGTTTCCGAAATAACCGAGAACATTCATAAGTGCATACTGAGTTTTGTTCCGTTTCATATTTGACAGCATAAACTCATTATTCGACAGAACTCCGCAACCCTCCTCAAAGCAGTGATATTTTATATGCTTTGATATAATGTACCAGCCAAAAGGAAAATGGTCGGGACAAAGGTAAACTTCATCACAGGAATTTATGTCAACGGGCAAAGCCTGTTTTACATCTTTCAGTGTCTTATGCAGATTTTGCTTTGTGGGAGTATGTTTTCTCTCACGCTGACGCACAGCATTATTTATTGTGGATTCACCAAAAAGAATAACATCATCAAATATACCGCTGTCCTTGTACTTTTTTTGGAACGCAACGGAATTTTTGTGAATATCCGACAAAATCAGAACGGCTTTTTCATTCGGTTTATATTTCAGCTTGTGCAGAACACAGCATTGTATATGATATGTGGTAAGAGCATAGTATAATATCATAGTCACTTCACCCTACAAATTCATTTTTTATAAGTTCGCCAAGAGTTCCCATTTCAAAGGACGCAGAACCGACAGCACGGTTGACAGGATATTTTGAAAACAGTCTTTCAAAGTATTTCGGACACGATATAACCTGTCTGCATACCGCATAGGCATCACTGCCGCAAATATTCATCATAAACGGATATTTTTCAAAAGCCTTTGTGTAGTCGTCAATGAAATCCTTAGCACCTCTCTGAATACTGCGTATCATCTCATAGCCTTCTGTTTCGGGACAGTCGAACTCATACTGAATTTCACCGTTGTCGTCCATTTTAAATCCTATAAACGACGGTGTCGGAGCACTCATCATTATTTCAGTAAATGCACTGTACATCTGTTTTACGTTATGGTCACGCCTTATTTCACGGTTTACTCTCTGTGAGAACATATATGATGATACCGTATCGTTTGCAAGCTGTGCTTCTATTATATCCATATCGTGAAGATATGTTGAACCGGCAACAAGACCATAGGTTTTACAGCCAAGTTTCCACTCGTCCTCTATTAAATATCTCAATGCGGAAAAACCGCTTGCCGCCCAGCCTATATCGACAATGCACACACTTTTTGCCCCGTCGGTAGCTTGTCTGTAATATTCCTTGGCGGCTTTACTGCTGTTTTCATACTGTGAAACAACAACGTCCCAGTTATCTATAAATATCTTTACTATATCCTCATAGTTTTCCTTTGTGAGAATTGTTGATTCGTCAAAACCGCCATCAGTAAGAAAAGGCTGCATAGGCTGTAAATCCATTGCTTTAAGAATCTGTGCAATAGTCATTTCACGTGGAATTTTATACTTTATATATCTCAGCAGTAATTCATTTCTGAAACGGTTTACCGTAAGTTTTATTGCGGCAGAACGTGACCAATAGACATATTCTGTGTTTTCCTCAGGAAAAAGTTTATCATATACAGATTTAAGTATATATCCGTCACGTGACAGAAACAGAACTTTATCAATACCGTGATTTTTGACAAAGGAATGAATATAATTGCAATAACCCAGTACAAGAAACCCCGAATAAGTATAGCCAAACTCATAAAAAGATGAATATTTCCTGTCGCCGCATTGAAGTTTTGCGTTCACAAGTCCCCTGTATGCCGAACCGACAAGTGAAGTCATATCAAACGCACGGTGCGGATTTCCACGCTGATTTACATTTTTATAAAAAACGGTGTCAAAACCTGCTCTTGCGGCGGAACGTCTGTCAGATATGGGATTGTCGCCGATATGAATATATCTTAAATCCTCTCCGTGTTTTTCCTTAACTTTTTTGTACAGTTCCGTTGTTCTCTTGCTTACACCATATTTGTTTGAAACTATTATATCGTCAAAACCGTCATATCCGCATTTTATAAGCATTTTTTCAATAACATCTTTCGGCAGATACATATCCGAAACGGCAATGACTTTTTTGCCAAGATTTTTCGCCTCTTTATAGACATTCAGCATATACGGATTAGGATAAACCATATCAAGCTCTGTTTCAATTTCATACTGCATAGCCTGTTCTATATCAAGAATAACAAATCTCTGAATTTTTTCGTATATATCACGCAAAGTAACCTCGTGAGTACCTTTTTTTTCAAAAGCCTCTTTTCTTGCCAGTTTTTCGGCAAGTTCACGGTATCTTTTGAAACCGGGACATTTGTTTTTTTCTCCCAAAAGAAAAAACAGTGACTTCGGGTCATCAAACGGACGAAAAATAAGCGTATCAAAAACATCAAAAGATACAACGTCGTGCAAAAGAAATTTCTTTGCCATAAGAGTATATGACGGACGCTTTACAAAAGAAGATTCAGGTGCTGAAACACAAGGTTTGAACGCATATTTTTTCCGTTCATTGACAGACGGTTTCATACGGTTTTTACCGTTAAGACGGTCAGCCGCATAAAGCGTACCAAGATACAGTGATTTTCTGACAAATCCAGCGTCAGTATTGCCGTATTTATAGTAACCTTCAAGAATAAATCTGTCTTTCATCAGAACTTTCAGTTTGAGTTTTTTAATTTTATTTTTCATTTTGCCTTTAAATTTTCTGACAAATTTCATTTTTCTTCCTTTTGACTCCTTTTTTTCTTTTCATACAGAGAGGGTGTAACAAACTTTATTTTCAGCTTTTCTGAAAGTCTGTCCATTTCCTCCTGAATAGCAAGATTTTTTTCCTGTAAAATAACGGGGTCATAGGCTCCGCAGTAATCATTGTTAAAATAGTTTCCAAGCGGGTCACGCTTAAATCCGTCATAACCGGCAAGTGCTACGGATTTAACCGATGATTTACACAGAAGTTTCAAAAGCATCATACCTGAGCTGTCCGAAACATCTGTTGAATTATCTACCAGTTCCGAATAATTAACTTTATTTGCATTTTCCGGAAGTTCCGGAATATTTGATGTAAAAAAGGTCTTTTTATAATCAATGGTTTCTTTCAGCTTTTCATATCTGAGTGCGTTGCCGATAAAAATTAAATCAGGTTTCACAAAGTCAGGAATAAAGTTGACTGAAATTATATACGGGTCTTTTTCGGCAATATATTTTTTAATGCTCTTGCGGTTGGATTTTACGCTTGCACCGGGAGCAATTACAAGTATATGTTTGTCGCTTAATTTTTTACGCAGTTTTCCGATAACTTCAAGGTCATCAACAGCATTATTCTGATAAGCTATATAAATATTTTCAATAAGTTCCTTATTAAAAAATCTTTTTTCGTCTTTCGGAATTTTCTGCAAAATATTTCCTATTGCCGTCATTGAGAGAGAATGTTTTGCGATAAGATGTGTTGCATAGTTCGGGTGACAGTTATTTGCGGCAGATAAAAAGTATGCGGAATTATATCCCCACGGTGATGTCAGTGAAATCGGTACAAGATACTGGTCAACTATTTCAAGAACAGGCAGAACATCATAGCGTATTATGCTGTGTTTTTTATTGATATAGTCCATAAAAAGTTCTGAACAAAGGTTTCCTGCACCTCTGCCCATACCGTTTGCACTGCAATCTATTATTACGGTTCTTTCTGTGTCATACTCCGCAAGTGCCTGTGCATTTGAAAAGGCAAGCTGAAAATTATTGTGTGAATGGTATCCGAGTTTAATGTTTGTTTTCAGATTGTTGTCAACAAGGAACACCTGACGCAGTAAATCCTTTTCATACATAATACCAAGCGTATCAACAATATAAAAAGCATAGGGTTCAAGAATATTTATTCTTTCTAAAAGATTCAAAAACTGCTTGTCAGTATAATTTGTTGTTCCGACAGGCTGCATAAAAAGTTTGTAACCCTTGTCTTTTATTATTTTTGCCCATTCAAAAGCACGGTCAATTTCGTTAGGGTGAAATGTCAGCCTTATACCGTCAAGAACCGTTTTGCTTGAATCTGAGAGAAGTCTGGGGTCAATTTCACGCTCACCCATTGCAATCATAGCAACATACATTGTTCCCGATTTTTCCGACGGCATAACACGCTCGTTTATGTGTTCAACCGAATTAAAAAGTGAATAATCAGCATCATAACTCTGATTTGTCAGAAATCCACATTCTACAATATCGGTATTTGACATTGAAAGATTGAATATAATATTTTCTATGGCTTTCTTTCCGAAATGCCAGCTATTCACATATCCTCCGTCACGCAGAGTACAGTCAAGGATTTTAACATTACTCATATTTTTTTCACTCTCTGTTTTTTACATAATTATCAAAAATCGCCTGTGCATAATCAAAATCATCAGGTGTATTTATATCAACCGCCTCAACAAAATCAACAGGAATAATAAGCGGTCTGTCCCCTATTCTTCTGTCGTTTTTAATAAGTTCTTTTGTATATACATACATTCCTGTTGTTTCGGCATAAATATTCTTTATATCCTGTGTACGTGGAATTTTCTCAGTATTATACATTGGTTTTCCGTCAATCCATAAAAATTCGTTTACGGCTTTTGCGGTAAATGCGGAATCGTATTCTCCGCTGTTCACTTTTTCAACAGCGGTTTCGATTGTGTTTTTGCTTACAAAAGGTGCGGTTGCGTGTACGAGAACATAAGTATCAGCGTCAACATCTTCCGCAAAGGCTTTAAGCACATCAATAATAAGCGTTGATGATGTATCGAGTGTTTCACTTCTCTTTAAAAATCCTATGCCGTCGGGAAGATACTTTTTTACATCTTCATTACTGCAATAAACATACGCCTCATCAATTCCCTCTGTTTTTGAGAGAGTATCAAGGATATATGTAAGCAACGGTTTACCGCCTTTAAATGATTTTGTATTTTTGCCGGGCAAACGCTCGTTATTAAGTTTCATAGGAACAAAAGCTACTGTTTTTTTCATAATAATCTCCTTTTCAAACTAACGTTTTACATAAATAATTACGCATTACGCATTACGAATTACGCATTATTTTTGCGTTTATTTCCGATTTTGTGTATTTAAGGTGACGGTTAAATTCAAGAGAACTAAGTTTGTCTTTGTACTGACTGTCATTACATAAAACCGGAATTTCGATTGTTTTATGTTTCATAAGACTGTGCTTTAACGGCACAAATTCAGCTTTTATTACAAAGTCGCTTTTCTGTGTTTGTGCAAAAGGCAGAAAAACAAGTCCGTATTCGTCCGTATTTTCTGCACTGTTTTCTCCGTCAATGAGGATATTGCCGTTACCGAGTTTTATGTTCGCATTGTCAAGAAATACATTCATCTGTGTTTCGTTTATATTTTTCAGCATAACACCTGATGTAATTTCAAGTTCTCTGAGAACCTCCGCCATAATATACATAGAGTCAATATTTTCTCTGTGGTATTCAATTTCCGTTGTAAATGAATAGCTTTTTTCGGCAAAACGGTCAACGCCACGTATTGAAGTTGAACTTGCGGTCAGTGCAATTTTAACTCTGCGTTTAAGTTCAAACGGCAAAAGTTCAGACGGTTCAACACGTTCAAGAATTATTGCGTCGGGAAAAATTCTGCGGTAATTCTGCCATCTGTCTTTCGGGTGAGGCTTTACAATAAGCTGATAATCGGGTGCAACATAATCAACTATTGTTGTAAGCATAAGTTCCTGTAAATCGAGGTCTTTTATTTTCAGCGTATTCAAATCCTGAGTAAGCAAAAGACAGGATTTTTCCTTTACATCTGCTCTGCCGTTCTTGTCGCCGAAAAATCCGAGCAAATCATCAATTCTGTCTGGAATGATATTTTTTATGCTGTCATAAATCGAAAAATCTACCGCCTTTTCGTCGTGAAAATCCTTGCTCTGATGTTTCATATCGCCAAGCCTTGCCTTGACATTTTCACTTCTTCCTGAACAGCCGAGATATTGATTCATAATAAAATTTGTTTTGTTGTTGCCTTTTGTTATGGAAAGATAGCGTTCTCCCTCACTGAGCATACCGCTTGCGTCCTCCATATAGTTATAGGCAATTCCGTGATTGTTAAGATATATTCCAAAAGGACTTATATCCGAACAAACGTATATTTCACGATATTGTTTTATATCTTCCCCGAACCAGTTTTCAAACGCTCTTGAAACATTGTTTATAACTTTCTTTATATCCTGTTCACTGCTGTTTTCGTCAAGGGCAAGTCCGTTACTGAGTTTAAAACTTTGTGTAGGCACTTTTCTCACACGGTCAAAAAAATGAAAACTTTCAAGTTTTTTGAAAAATTCATCTCTTTCATTCAGCGGACGTATATGTTCAAGCAAAAGCAGTTCTGCCTCATCATCAGAATTATATGCAAATTTGTGAACAATGCACGACAGTAAATGATAATTTGTTGATGCGTGATATAATACCATTTACAAGCCCCCTCAGCAAAAAAGTTCTGACATCTGGTTTTCTCCGACTTTGTAAAGAGCAACACCGTCATTATATTCTGTATGAGGAACTGTTCCTGTCTGATGGGAATAATTTTCAAAATCCTCAAAATAATCCTCTATGGCTTTTTTCACTTCATCTGACGCTGTTTCAAGCATTTTGTCAACAGACAGGGCAACTATATTGTTATTTTTCTCACGGCAACTCTGAATATATGGTGCTAAACAAAGATATGCAAGTTCATATTCTCTGCTGTATCTTTTAAGACCGCTGAACAGCCTGTTTCCGCAAATTATATCATAAACTTCCCTGAACTCCTTGTTAATTTTCGGGTGACGGATTCTGTGCATAACGGTTTCAGGATTTCTGTAATATGTAGCCACACAGCCAAGACGCAAATATCTTTTTATAAATGAATAATCCGAACTTAACACATCTGTCAATGTGGGATTTTCGGGAACAGGACATTCAAAATCATTCTCGCTTGAAATAGTCATTACATCAAACGGAATGTCAAATTCATTCATTACGGACACGATAAAATCTCTCGGCAAAGATGATTTTACACAGGCATATATTTTCAGATTATTGAAAGTCGCTATGTCAAGAAGTCTTACCACATATCTGTTCGGGATATAAAACTTCATTCTCAAATCAAGTTCGATATGATAATCAACAGAAGAATTAAGAACCGAATTTATTTTTTCATATATGGATTCGATTTTCTGAGATTTATCATCATATTTTCGTCTGATTTTTGCAAAACCCTTTACGCCTGTTTTTTCTTCAATCATTTTAAATATTTCACAGTCGCTTTTCAGACTGCTGACTGCACAGCCGAAAACATCTGTTATAACAGCCTTGTTATCCAACATTCCTGAGGCAAGTTCCGTTATTGTCGGTCGCACATATACTGACGAAAGGTAATTTTTACCTATTTTCTTTGAGAATACATATTTTTTAACAATCGGTATTCTGCAAAGAATATTCAGTTTAATAAGATTTATTCCAAATGACACCGGATTATTTATTGCCGCTTCTCTGTTCTGATTATGAAGACAAAGACAGCAAAAATTCACATCTTCATTGCCTTCCGTCAAAACATTATAGAGTTTACGGACATAGTTAATCGGAAGCTTTTCAAGCATATATTGTATTTCCCCTTAAATTCTTATATCATAATTATATCGGTCATAAAAATATAAAACTATCGGGCTTTTATAAATTCGTTGTAAATCTTATGTAAAACAGTTTTGCAATTACACGAAAAATTCAAATATTTGTCTGATTTTCGGAAATTTTTTCGTAAGTTCAAAAAAAATAAAATTTTTTCAAAATTTTTTGAACCTTTTTGATTTTCATACGTCTTTATATACAGAGGGGTAAAAATTACATTCCTCTGAATAAAATACAAAGGAGATTTTAACAATGAAGAAATGGCAAAAAACGTTTTTAACTGTATCGTCCCTGTTGGTTATTTCGGCAGGGTGTATGTCTGGGTGCGGCAATTCACCGCAAACAGACACAAGCGAACAACCGTCCGAAAGTTCTGTTACAGAAAGTTCAGTTGCTGAAAGTTCTGTTGTGTCTGAACTCAGCAGTCAGCCGTCTGAAACAAGTACGTCTTCAAAAGCTGAGGAAAGTTCAAAAGAGGAATCAAAAGCAGAAAACAACCCCGCCGTTCAGGAAATAAAAATCCTTAACGACTTCAAGAAAAACATTCCGTCCGAACAAGACCTTGTTTATCAGGTAAAATGGAAAAATACAGTCAATGACAAAGTAACAGTCAGTGAAGAAAGACCCGCAAAGCTGTATTTTGTTGATGCCGTTATAAGAGATATAAACAACGACGGTCATTATGAAATGATCGTAAAGTATGACGGCAGAGGAAAAGCTCTTGGTGGTAACAACAGAATAACATATAAGGGCAAAGAGGTTTTTATCGACTACATAGGCAAACTTATTTATGACATTGTAACTGTCAAAGATGGCAAGGCTGTTTCAAGCGGTCACTATGAGAACGAAGAGGGCTGGTTTGACCACGGTGGAGTTAAATAAAAATTTTTGTCAAACAAAGGAGTTTTATTATGAAAAGATTAAAAAAATTTATGTCTGTTGTACTTGCTTTATGCTGTGCAATAACAATGACACTTTCTGTTAGTATGAATGTAAGTGCTGTTTCCGACGAGGATTTTTACACGGAAATTAAGGACACTGGAAATAACATTAACACTTCAAAGTTATACTATGATAAGAACACAGGGAAGTTTTATATAAAGGCAATTAAATATCAACATACTTCTTATGTAGGTTATATATATAGTATATGGCTTTATGAAATAAATGATAAAGGTGTTGCCAATGAAACAAACAGGCTGACATATGGTACTTATCAGGGAAAATCAGAACATGTTGATGGTCAGGATACTTTTAATTACTATATCAATTTCAACGATTGCAGTATTGATGAGTTCTACAAGCAGTACAAATCATTTGATGATAAGTACACAGAAATTGACGCTGAACAAGGTATGTCAGAGCTTAATAATTTTTCAAGTGATTTTTCAACAATCACCACAGTTAGTACAGACTATTCCTATGTATCGAATATCACCCTTGATATTGGCGGTTCACAAAAATTACTGCCAAAAGTAATACTTAACGAAAAGGACAACCTTAAAATAACATGGTCAAGTTCAGATGATAATGTTGCAACTGTTGACAACGACGGCAATGTTACCGCAAAAAACAGCGGCAGTTGTACAGTTTCCGCAAAACTTGAAGGTCTTGATGAAAGCATAGCGGAATATACTATCAGAGTCAGAACTAATGATGAAATCTTAAAAACCGCCGCAATGCAATTTGCAAAAGAAAAATACAAAGAGTATGCACTTGCTGATATAGATGATGACGGTGAAAAAGAACTTGTTCTTAAAGGTCAAGTTGCAGATTCATCAGATGATGAACTTATTGTTTATGAGTATCAAAATGGAAATTTTAATAAGTCAGATAATTATGTTATTATGACGGATTTTACAACATTTTACTCAAAAATCAAAATATATAAAAACAAACTTTATGTAGCAATACGAGGTGGCGATTCACAATACGATGATGGCAAATATTATGACTATATATATGAATACAAAGAAAATAAGTTTACTGAAACTAAAAAATTAAATTGGAGCGGAATATTAAATGGGATTCAGCCATTCTCAGCAGAAGAAACACAGAAAATATTAGACATTAATTCATCATCTAATAGGACTGTTTCAGAAGTCTTAGCAAGTAATTCATGGAAAATTAACGATAAAGATGTAACACCTGATGAACTGGAAAAAGAAGTTAAGAAATACGAAAATTATCCCGACTTAATATTCACACCATACAATACTCAACCAAGCGACTACATATTTTTCGACAGTGATGTAAGATATCTTACTGACAATGAAGTTAAAAAGCTTGACAGCACGGACATAAAATACGCTATAAACGAAATCTATGCAAGACACGGTTACATATTCAAAGATGAAGAACTCAGAAATTATTTCCATGAAAAATCATGGTATAGCGGAAGTGTTGAAGATGTAAATTCAATACAATTCAATTCATACGAAGACGAAAACCTTAAACTGCTCGCAAAGTACAGATAATAAAAAAATTCAAAAAAATTTTGAACCTTTTTGGATTCTCGTTTGTCTATATAAACAGAGAGGTAAAATTCAACAGGAGGTAAAATATGACGACAAAATCAAGCAAAAGAAAAATTTGCTGTCTGTTATGCTGTTGGCTATGTTAAATTTAACACCGCAAAAGCCAATAAATAATAATCTTGTACAAATAATCTTGTATTGCTTCCTTAAAATACTTAAAAAGCGGAAACATCTTCAATAGTCCTCAGAAGGTGTTTCTGCTTTCGTTATATACAAGAAAAAACAGCGGTTGATGTAAAGTCAGCCGCTGTTTTTGGTTTCAGCTATTAAATCACCGATTAATTTTTTTGATATAGCCGAATTTTTTGGGTTCCATTTTTATGTCCCCATATTATAAGACGGCTCAAAATACGAAAGGTTCATTTTTTTCAGAAATTTTTATTGTATTTCTGAAAATTTCAGGTTATATTCTTTTGCATATTTTTCTGCGTATGAACCCTTTGTTCCGTAAATGGTAGTGTTATCACTAAATGCAGGTATAATTGTAAAGCCGTCAGAACGACCTACATAACAAACAACTATTAATTTAACACTATCAGGAATAACTACATCTGAAAGATTTGTACATTTACAAAATGCCCGATCACCTATACTTGTAACGCTGTCAGGAATTGTTATACTTTCAAGACTCTCACAACCATAAAATGCAAAATCCCTTATCTTTGTTACTGTATCAGGTATAGTATATGTTTTATCGAATTTAGTCGGAGAATATGTTATAATTTCTGTTTTATCACTGTTAAAAAGAACACCGTTTTCTTCATACACATCATCTATGCCCTCTGAACCGCAATACAACAGATATTTTACTTTGTCAGGAACAGTCAGGTTGTCAATCAGGTTGTCAATATTTAAAAAAGAAGAATCTCCAAAAGCATAATTACTTATTTCTGTAACACTTTCAGGAATTGTCAGGCTTTTAATTTCATCACATTCACTAAAAGCATAATCACCTATGCTTGTAACACTGTCAGGAAGAATAGTTACGCTTTGCATATTTTCACAATTATAAAAAGCGTAATCTCCTATACTTTTTACACTGCTTGGAATAATTATATTTTTAAGATGGTCGCATTCAGCAAAAGCATAATCTCCTATACTCGTAACACTTTTCGGAATTGTTATATTGTCAATATTCGAACCGATAAAGGCATAATCATCTATGCTTGCAACACCATCAGAAATAGTTATGTCACCAATCAACGAATCTCCAAAAACATATTCACCTATACTCGTAACACTTTTCGGAATTGTTATACTGCCAATCCAACATTCAGAAAAAGCATATTTTCCTATTTTTGTAACGCTATCCGGAATTATTATATTGTCAATATCTGAACCGATAAAGGCATAATCATCTATACTTACAACACTGTCAGGAATTGTTATACTTTCAAGCCAACTGTAAGCAAAAGCATGATCTCCTATAACTGTAATACCGTCAGGAATGGTATAAATATCACCTTTGTTTGGCATATATTTTACCAGTTTTTTCTTATCTTTGGTAAGCATTGCATTGTCTTGTATTATATAATTGTAATCTACAAAGCTGACATTGTAGTTTTGTTGTTCTTTGCCCTCATATTCTCCGCTTATATATGTAACACCACTTGGAATAGCTATCGAACTACAACCGTAAAATGCGTTTTTGCCTATATTCTTAACATTGTCCGAAAGAGTTATATTTTTCAGTCCGCAATAACAAAAAGCATAATCTCCTATGCTTGTAACGCTGTCAGGAATGGTTATACCGTTCAAAAGAATACAATTATAGAAAGCATAATCCCCTATGCTTGTAACGCTGTTTGGAATGGTTATTTTTTCAAGAGAGTCACAACCGTAAAAAGCATAATTTCCTATGCTTGTAACGCTATTAGGGATTTTTACATTATAAAGATACTTACAGCCGTAAAATGCACGATCCCATATTTTTTTAACTGTATAAGGAATAGTATATCTGTCCCCTTTTTTGTTCAACGGATATTTTACAAGCTCGGTTTTATCTTTTGTGAAAATAATGCCATCTTCACAAATATACTTATCAGAAAAATCTTCATCATCTTCGACACTTTCTGATTTTCCCCTATAATAATTTGCAATCTTTTCTACTATTGAATCGGGTTTTCCGTAAATATATTTCAAAGCATAGCAATTATCAAAAACATTATAATCTATATCCTTTACACTGTCAGGAATAGTTATATCTTCCAGACTGCTGCAATCACTGAATGCACTATTACCTATTCTTGCAATACCGTCAGGAATGATAACACTTTTAAGTGATGAACAGCCAGAAAATGTATTAGTACCTATTTCGGTAATACCCGTTGGCAAACTGATATTTTTAAGAGATGAACAACCACTGAATATGCCGTTGTCCATATATATTATTTTACTGCCGGAAAAATCAAAACTTGTTATTCCGCAATTTTTGAATGTTTCCGAACCTAAGCTGAAAACACCCTCGGGTATTGACTTTATATCAAGACTTGTACAGCCGTCAAAAGCATTGTCGCCTATCTCGGTAAGATTTTTTGGAAGAATGATATTTTTGAGTGATTTACAATTCTTAAAGGCATTACTGCCTATTGAATAAACATTATCACCCATAGTTACGGTTTCAAGAGATGAACAGCCGTCAAATGCACTATTTGCAATTTCTGTTACCGACTCAGGTATGTTTATTTCTTTGAGATTTGTACAATCACGGAATGCCCCCGATGAAATTGATGTTAATGTATCAGGAATGGTTACCGTTTCAAATGTCTGATTTCCTCTGAACGCATTATTAAATATTCTTGTTACAGGAAAACCGTCAGCTTTATCAGGAATTGTCAGGACTGTACTCTCTGACTTTACAGGCTTATATGAAATAAGCGTTGCGGAGTTGCTTTTGTCATAAATTCTGAATGTAAAGCCGTCATCTGTTGTCAGGTCATAATAGCTTGTGTTGTCTATAACAGCCTTTGACGGTTCTGTATCAACATATACGGTACTTGTGTCGTATATTGTATTTGTGTCATATACGGTACTTGTATCATGGACTGTGATTGTTTCATATATCGTACTTGTATCATATACAGTACTGGTTTCGGTTATCGGTTTTTCTATTATTTCATAAACAGTGCTGGTCTGAGTCTGATATAATGTGATAGGGTCATTTTCCTTATAAACAGTACTTGTATCATACACTGTATGTACTTCTTCCTGAATTACGGTTGATATCTCATTTTTAACAACTTCGCTTGTTTCAACGGGATTGCGGTCTGCCATAGGCTGTGGAACAACCACTCCTATACCTATACCAACACACATTGCAGCTACAGCGATTGAAGTATTGACTGAAATTTTACTGCTTACCGTATGACTTACCGTATTTGCCACGCTTGTACTCACACTTGTTGATACTTTGTTGGCGACTGTGTTTCCTATCACCGAACCCGAAATGCCGTTTACTGAACTTACAGCACTCTGTACGGCTGATGAAAGCGACTCAGGCACACTGACCTTATCCGCAAGCTGAACAAGAGCATCTCTGAGTACAGAAAGAACATCACCGCTATAAAGCTTGATACCCTGTTCTTCATACATAAGTACGCTTTTGCGGACTTGCTCACGTGCATTATTCATACGGCTTTTTATAGTACCAATACTACATTCAAGTTTTTCAGCAATTTCTTTTATACTCATATTGCAATAATAGTACAGCATTATTGTTGTTCTCTGCTTTTCGGAAAGTCCGTCAACTATTTTGTCTATTATGCGTAGAGTTTCGTCATTGTCAAGTTTTGACTGAGGGAGTAATTCTTTAAAATCTCCGTCCTCAGTTGTAACCATATTTTCTATATTTTCTTTTTCATTGTCAGCTATCAACTGAGGTTTTTTCTTACGGATAAAATCTTTACACTTATTGATGGCTGTTGCCTGTAACCAGTTTTCAAATGAGTCAGGATTTTTAAGTGTATGGATTTTTTCAATCATTGTACAAAAAGTATCCTGTGCAATATCTTCCGCATCTTCCTCACTCGGTAAAATTTTAAGGCAAAGAAAATATATGCTTTTGCTGTAAGTTTCATATAGTCGGTTCATAGCGTCTGTATTGCCTTTTTTTGCCATACAGACTATTTCTTTCAATTCCATAGATTTATCACCGCTCATCAATTTATTTTGTTAATATAATAATAATTCTTCTCACATAATATGTCAATGAACTCTTTGATATAATCCAGTAAAATATGTAAAAATTTGTATAAAATCATAATAATACCAAAGAAAAAACCCGTGACATTTCCGTCACGGGTTTTATAAGTGATATTTAATTTTTTGGAGTAATTTTCTTTTCTGTGCCGTCAAGAATACGCTTTATATTATCCTTATGTTTTACGATTACAAGTACGGCAGTTATGAGTGTAACAACCGTTGACAGCACAATGAATGATACAGGCGGATTGTTAAGCGGTGAAATTGCCGACAAAATTCCGTTGCAGTCAAGTAATTTTAAAATTAGTGTTACAACAGGATACATTGCCGCATTCAATAAAGCACATTTTGAAATAATCTTCGTTGACAAAAATACTATAAAGAAAATTATAAGTGCAACAATCAGAACTCGCCAGTCAGTCATAAGCATAACGGCGGCGGTTGTTACAACACCTTTGCCGCCTTTGAATTTGTAATAAAGCGGAAACATATGTCCAATTACAACAAAAAGTCCTGTGATATATGCTATGTAACTTCTGAAAACAGCCGCACCATCGCCTGAAACATCAATCATAAGAAGATATGCTATTCCGACAGCAATAATACCTTTGAGAAAATCTCCGATAAATGTTATTATTGCCGGAGTTTTGCCCGCACAACGCAGAACATTTGTAAATCCTGCGTTGCCGCTGCCCATAGTACGGATATCCTCGTGCATTACAAACTTTGTTACAATAATTGATGTGTTTACGCTTCCTATAAGATATGCGGCAACAACGGCAATAATCAAACGCCACCAATATAACGAAAAAAACTGACCAAAATACAAATCCATCACAAACACCCCTTACTTTTTATCTCCACGTTCCCT
>JAQXZA010000072.1 GCA_029226955.1 Clostridia bacterium
CTTGACACTGAACGCATAGACTGTGATTATTACAGCTATCTTCAAATAGGTAAACCTGAATTTCAGGGAGAATATATGTCCCAGTATGACTGGGCAGAAACAACCTGTGCTTATTTACTCCACAAATTATATATTTTGTAAGTATAAGTTTTGAAAAAACGGTTGAGAAATCAGCCGTTTTTTTATTTCTACTGTAATTTTAATTCTTATTTATTCAGCATTTTCTTGAATTTTTGAAAAATTTCTTTATTTTGTAGCACTTTTGTTACGCCTGTATTGGTATAATACTTATGTTAAACAAGCAAACGCAAAAAATCATATTCGTTTTTTGTAGGTTTGTACGTTTTTTATATATAAATTTTAAAAACAAGGAGGAAAAGTATGAAACCGAAAAAAATCTTCAAACGAGCCACAGCAGTTGTACTTGCATCGTGCATACTTGCGGGAGCAATTCCGACAACAGTTCTTGCCGGCGGCTCAATCACAGACAGACAGATCGAACAGGCACTGAAAGCTCTTGCGGATAACGAAACTTATCCAAACGGAGTGTTCGCTTTCCTTGAACCAAGACTGGAAGTTCAGGAAGGCACAGGCAGTATTGAATTTGCCATTATCCGTGCCGGAAACACCGACAAGGAGGCAACTGTAAAATTCAAGGCGGTTGACGTTTCCGCCGACTACGGCGATGACTACAAAATAGCCGTTCCGGGTTGGTTCAGTGATGATGAACTCAAAGTCGACGAGGATTCGGGTATCTACAAACAACAGCTTAAAGACGCTCAGGACACACCTGCTGTTTTTGACGGAAAGGAAACCCCTGTTACAACCGAGAGCGAAACGTCAGAATTACTGTCAGCAACCGAAAATCAGGACACCGCTCAGACAGGAACACCAAGCGAAATTCCGGAGGAAAGCTCAGAGGAAAGCGTACTTTCCCCGACTGATGAAGTCGGAATGGATCTTCAATCCGCAAAGGAACTTCTCACTGACGAGAAAACCGACAAAAAGCTATGGACAGAAAAAACCATAAACGGCGAAGATTCGGGACTTACAGCGGAGGAGCTTTCCGACGCTTACAACGATACATATTCCGATCTGCCGGGTGCTGAATGTGAACTTACCTTTGCACCGGGTGAAACCTACAAAAAACTCAAATTTATTGTTGTTGATGATGACAAATCGGAAGACGACGAAATTGCAATGCTTGTGCTTACCGACGCAAAGGGTGCTGACCTTGTTGACAACCCGTCAGGACTTATCAACATCAAGGACAATGACGAAAGTGAAAAATCCGAGTTCGTTATTGACGAGGACGAAATAATTGTAAAGCCGAACGAGGACAGTGCAATTCTCACAATTCGCCGTACAAAAGGCATTTCACACTATGGCGAGGCTACAATCAGCACAGCGTCAGACACTGCAGAAAGCGGAATATACTACAATTCTGTTTCAGACACACTGTCTTTCAGTGCCGAACAGGAATACAGAAAAATTGAAATTCCGATAATTAAACACCCTGAAAGCGGTACTGTATCGTTCAATGTCCGTGTTGACGAAAGCGACAGTGCAAAGATTGTTATACAATCCAACAGTGTCAACAGTGCCGATAATGCCACTGTAAACATCGTACGCTATGCACCGTTTGCTTTAAACACAGCCGACGATACAACTTTTGATAATGTACCGCTTGCTGTAAATGCAGCCGTAAAAGCAAATGAGGCTAATGAAACAATAAATTACTGGAAATACAAAAAAATCGGAAGTGTTATTGACAAACCGATTATTTTTCGATATCAAGCTCAATGTTTATGGTATGCACCGGACACAATTTCCATGAGTGGTGTGCTTAATTATGACTTAGCCAACTATTCACCAGGTACATATTATGATACACGCTGGTGGTTCTTCGGGTCAGAAGGCTATTATAAAGACTTTTATACATATCTTTATCTTAATGGCAAAACAAATTCACCTTATCAGTTGGATTTACCTATTCGGGTTATTGTTAATAAAGCAGGTACAATCAAGAATAATTGTAAAGGCGACTATTATCTTACCGATAGCGACAGACAAAAAGCAACAAGTATAAAATACGGAACATGGTATGAAAAAGATACCAAAGATACCGATGCCCGTTTTTATTATATGGATCTGTACGGAATACCGATAAGAATACGCCTGATAAGCGGACTGTCACACGAGGGTGAAGAATCAGGCAAGATGAAACGCAGTGACGAGGATTCGTGGCTGCACACAAAGACCTACACAAGTCCGACAGACTATGAAAGAACAAAGGACAAAGACGCTAAATATATCGGCGGCTTATCTTTTGAAGACGGTTCAGGTCTTATATACAAAGAAAAAGGTCAGAAAGAAACAACAGACGAAAATATTTTCTATAAAGATGATGTTATTACGGTAAAAAGCGACTTTACAAACAGTCAGCTCAGTGAAAAAGAGCGTGAAAACATCTATCTATGGGGTGTAAAAATCAAATCAATCTACACCGACTACGGATATTATTATGTTGAGGGCAATCAGATTTCCGTAAATGATTTGTATCAGGGAAAACTCAAAGGTTATCACGTTGACCCGAAAACAGGAAAAATAACCTACGGAAATGTTCCGGTAAATAAAACAAACTATAACGAAAAATTCCAGGGACACAATGCACCGTTGTTTGAAATTTATCCTGTTTATCGTCAGAAAACAGCAACAATTCAGTTCAACATTGATAATGCTGACAACATTACCATTGCAGAAGGCACATTCAAAGACGGCGACATAATGACCATAGGCAAGCTGGACACAATCAATTACAGCGTTTCACCAAAGGACAAAAGGGTTATTTTGGGCTATGAATGGTATGCTAACAATTACAAAAGTGTTGTAGCAACATCAGACAATCTCGAAAGAGAACTTTACTCAAAACTTTATGACAAAAACGCAAACGCAGTTAATAAAGATACACAAAAAAGTCTTTTTGCAGATGCAAGCAAAAATCCGTGGCGTGTAAGGGGCTTTGAACACTACACAAGCGGTGTTATTTCAGTAACTCCGGCTGATTTATATGTAGAAAATAAGTCAGGAGGCAGTGGTGGAAACAGCAGTGTCGGCTTCGTTAATCTCAAATTAAAAACAAGGGATTCCGTCATAAATATGGCTGTAAATCCTGCAGCTTATCCTGAATATCAAAACAAGGTTATTGTAAGTTCGGCAGACCCTGAAACAGGCAAAGCACTTACAGCAAAATATACAGGAACATACAAAAAAGTAATAGACGGTATAGTCAGAACCCTTTGTGAAGGTGACGAAATAAAGATCAATGGGTATTCTATGAGTGAAAGATACAACTTTTTCCCTACGTTCAAAAATGAGGTTGATTCCAAAAAATATAAGGTTGTATGGAATGACCGAACAGGCGATACTAACCGTGACGGCAATTACAGTGCCGCTGAAAAACTCGCACTCGGCGAATACTATGACCGCATAGAGAAAAATGGTATGTCGGGAGATTACTTTACATTTGTTTCGGATTTTCCGATGGACAGACAGCTTTACTATTCCGTTGTACCAAAAGTTCCGTCAGATGTTGAAAATGTCATTTCAGGAACAGTTTACTATAATGGCAAAAGCGTTCTTGACAACACAAACGGAAAAGAAAGCACAAAAACTCCTGCATCAGGCGTTGAAGTTGTTGTAAACGGAATGACAACAGTGACCGACGACAACGGTAATTTTAAATTTACAAGCAAAGATTTCTCCTATAACGAAATTTACAATGTTATTTTCAACAACGGCAGCAGTGACTGGTCGTCAAGAATTACAGTAGGCTGTCCTGCTAATGTTGAATATGATGAGTACAATACATTTAATGTTACCAATCTGCAAGCATACCATATAAAAGCCGATAATGTTGTAAATGACCCGACATATACTGCGACGGAGAAAAATCCCGATACAGAAGTTTACAATGATGATAACAGATATTTGTTTACTTTCACAATCGACCCGGTTATGTCAGGATTTCAAGTCGGAAAGTCAGAAGCATATCTGTATGCAAAGGACGGTACACTTAAAAAGACCTATGAAGTTAAACTTCTTGACGCAGCAACCAAAAAATACGCAATTTCTCCTAAGCTGAACAATGAGAAAAAGAAAAGCAGCGGATATTACAGCTTTAACCCGGCACAAGAAGGTATAGCAGCAGGCGATTATCTTACTGTTCGTGTCTTTGACCAGAAAGATATTGGCTACATTGAACATAAGTTGGGCTTTTCTTTCAAAAAATACATAGGTGCCATTGCTATTATCAACTCCTTTGAAGCACCTTACAACGGTATAATAGAATATCTCGGCAAGGCTGACGCAGCTTTTGACCTTGGTGTATCAACTGCTATTGAGGATAAGGTCAACAGTCTTGTGACAATTACAACAACAATAGATGAAGAAACCGATGAACTTGTAAAGAATATAAGCTACGGTTGGAGCAAGAACTGGAAAGGCAAGTATGACTCCTCAAAGAAGAAAAAGGAAAAACCTGAGGACGAGGCAAAAGCCCTTGTTAAAGATGAATCCGCTGCCCCACCTGCCGAAGAAGAATCAAAAGAGGAAGAATCAAAAGCAGAAGAATCCTCAGGCGACGAACCTGCACCGCCTCCTGCTGATGTAACGGACGCTGACAAGAGCAAAGAAGCACAGGATCTTGTTGAAGACAGCAAGGACAACAAAAAGAGTGCCAAGCTGACTTCAAACTACAAGCTTGACCTCAAAATAGCATTCTCGCTTAAAATGAGATACAACGAAGAAAAAGAAAGCTGGTATTTTGACGATTTCGTTATCGTTGCAACTCTTTCAGGTGAGGTAAGTGCAAAATATTCTTATGCAACACCTGTCGGCATATCTATCTATGTTACAGGCTGTATTGGCGGTGACATTACAGGTATAATCGGTGTTGAAAGATATGAAAACAACAAGCTGTATTTTCAGGCAAAAGG
Source organism: Clostridia bacterium (assembly GCA_029226955.1). Lineage (GTDB taxonomy): Bacteria > Bacillota > Clostridia > Oscillospirales > Acutalibacteraceae > UBA1213. Next base: position 4,998 of record JAQXZA010000072.1, read on the forward strand.
CACTGACGACGATCCGAGAATAAATCTTGCTGACAGTATGGGTATGTATGGTTCAGACCGCAAGCTCACTTTCTATGGCGGTTTAAGACTTAAACCGTATATTAGTCTTGGTGTAGGTGCAGAACTGCCGCTCGGTCTTGCAAAACTTGAACTCAACGGCAAGGCTGATTTTGATATGTATTTCGACACAAGAGGTACAAGAGAAGGAAGTGTTAAACTTTCAGGTAAACTTATTCTTGAACTTCTTTTCGGACTTATCTCAAAAGAATACTCTCTCGGTGAATATAAGTACAATATGTTTGAAACATCACCTATGAATCTTCGTGCTGACGGTGCGACTTATTCAAGGGCGAATAATCTCCTCAGACAAAACAGCAATGACGCAAGATATGAAGTCGTTACCGAAGAAGATTATTCTGACGCATTGACCAATAACAATGAAAATATCAAATGGAACGGAAAGACTAATCCAAACGGTGAAACAACTCTCCAAAAGATTGTATATACTGACGCTGAGCCGTATGTTGAGTCAATCATCGGCAACAGACAGTTTATGGTCTGGGTTGATGACAATATTGCGGGCGTAGATGAAGAAGGCTATAACATCTCATCTGTTGCATACTCAATCTGCGAAAACGGTGTATGGTCAGAACCTGAGATAATTGACAAGGCATCTGAAATTGCTATTACTCCGTATATGTACAAAATCAACGACAGCACACTGCTTATCCTTTGGTCAAGCACTGATATGTCATTTGAGGAAGCTGAAAATAATATGGTTGTAAGAATCAACAGCAACAGCATTAAAGGTTGTTTCTTTGACGCTGACACAAACACATTCAGCAAAATTGACTATATTACAAAGAATACTTCCGCTGACCGTTTTGCTGACCATACGCCGAATGTAGCTTATTATGAAACGAACGGCAAAAAATATCTTATGGTAAGCTACTTCAAGGAAGAATATCAGCAGGCAGTAAGTGATGAAGAAGTAACAGTCGGCGACCTTCTTAACCCGTATAAAACAATAGCATATCGTTTCTATGACTTTGAAAACGAAAAATGGATTGACAGCTATATGGGTGACGCCGCTGAAAGACTTAAAGTTCTTTCACCGTCACAGAGAGAAACATTTGAAGAAAACTGGTACGGTCAGAATTTTGCGGATTTTGCAAAGTATGTCTATGTTGACGAAAGCAGAATTTCTGACGGCAACGGCTACTGGAACGAAAAACCGACATCTGATGAAGTAAAACTGACAGGTATCGGCAAGGATTATTTGATTCTCTCATTTGATACAATAGGTTACAAGGACAAAGTTATCAGTGCATATTGTATTGACATTGACGGTAACACCGAAACTACCAACGACCGTGATATATTCGTAAAAGTATATGATTACGGGAAAAACAGAGAATACAATGCAATACGCATTACAAACGACAACAGAGAACAAGGCAGTGATGTCAGACTTCTTTATGACAGCAGAGGCGGAGTAAATCTGTTTTATGTTGATAATGGAAATTTTGTTGAATATGATGTAAAACAGCTTATTGACAACGGATTTACTATGAAATCTCAGGACGGAACAGAAGTATGGTTGTTTGATAAATCGGACAGTGACTATAACAAGCCTGAAACAGTAGTTGAAGCAAAAGAAGGCAAACCAATTTCAGGATTCTCCGCATTTACCGGTGATGACGGTCATATCTACGTTATGTGGACAGAATACGGCGTTACATACAAAGACGGAATTGACCCGAACTCAGATGAAGCAACAAAGCCTGAAAATCAGTTGGTAGAACGTCAGATAAGCATTATAGCAAACAGTGTGGATTTTGAAGAAGCACAGCTTTATGACAAAGACGGAAACGCTCTTGTTTACCCTGAAAAAGACAAAGACGGAAACATCATTGACTATAATGCAGTTCAGGATATAAACGGATTGAAAGCTGTCGTTAAAGCCGGCGACCTGATTCTTAAAAATGTAAGAACAGAAACCTGGACAGAACCTGTTACTCTAACAGATGAAAAGGGTGCAAACTATTCAGGCATTGACGCAACGGTTACAAGCGACAACGTTCTAAGATTTGTATATCTCAAAAATATGAGTATGGTTCTTACAAATGAAAAGAGCGGTGAAAAATATGCCGGTATTGATAAAGATAACCCTGAATTATGCACAGCTGATTTTGACCTTGGTAAAGCTGATTACAGCTTAAAATTCAGCAATATTGAAGATATTATTTCAGGTCAGAAAAATACTCCTGTTGCAATAAATGTAACAAACAACAATGTTGCCCTTGCAAAAAATGTTAAAGTTCAGCTTTACATTGATAATGAACTTGTCGGCAGTAATGTAATTTCCAAAATTAACGGCGGTGCAACAGTATCAACAGTTATTAACTGCGATATTCCTGAATCAATCGACGGAAAAGTTATGAAAGCCGTTGTTCTTGATGACGGAAAGGAAATCAAAAGCATAGAAGAAACACTCACCTATGCTGACAACTGGGCTTTGGAAAACGTTGACACTGAATTTATTGACAGAAATACCGTTAAACTGACCGCAACTGTTTACAACAACGGCGAAGAAAAATCAAGTGGACTTATAATTCATACTGAGCTTAACGGCAAAGAAACGACAGACAGCAAACCGTTTGACCTTGAAATCGGAGAAACAAAAACAGTTGAATGGACTGTTCCAATCAAGGACAGTGACTTTGAATCCTCAACACTTGATGACGGTACAATTCAGGAAAAAGCGTCAATAACCGTAAAGAGTATGGCTAACGATATTGACACAGCAGTGATAAGAAGTGCAACAAAAGAACAGACTGACGCAGCAGAAAACATAAAGGATATTGAACTTTCAGACCTTGACAGCGGCGAAAAGCTCAGCAAAAATATCAAACTCGGCACTGACAAATTACTTGGATTAAATATCAAAGGAATATTTAACAGTGACACGGAAAACGAACTTGATGTAAGGTATGTATCGTCCGACGAATCAGTTGTAAAAATAGTAAATGATGTTTTACAGCCTGTTTCAAAGGGTAAGGCTGAAATTACAGTAATGTATGCTCCGAAATCAGACAGTATTCTTTGTATGGGAGATAACAATTCAGTAACTATTGATAACTGGAACGAAATTCCGTCCTCGCTTATCAAAACAAAAACAATAACAGTTGAAGTGGTTGACGCTGTAACTCCTGACGAACCATCTGTTGAACCGTCAGAACCTTCGACAGAACCATCAGCTGAACCTTCAATCGAACCATCAGCTGAACCGTCACAATCTGAACCGACAAGTTCAGATATTCCGACAAATTCAACTGAACCGGCAAACTCAGATGTTTCAGAAAATACATCAAACAGTCAGTCATCAAGTACAACAAATACAGGTGACGCAACACCTCTGTTCCCACTGTTCATCACTGTACTTGTGGCAGCCGGTTTGGCAACACTGTGTTTCACGGGCAAAAGAAAATCATACAGGAAATAATACATAAATAATTGGCTCTATGTCAATGGTTGGGGTAAAACCGTAACCGTCAAAGTAGACTCCGTCTTGTCTGTTATATAAATTCATGCGAAAATATGAATTATAAAAGTTGTAGACGATTGTACTCGGTCGTCTACAACGAAAAGGAGTGGAGAGATTCGCATGAAAAACTGTATCAGAACATTAAAATTGGAACAAAACTTAGTCCTGTATAACGAGTGGTAACACATCTGAAAACTTTGATTTTATTGAAAAAACATTAAAATATGGCTCTGTACTATGGGTTTCCATAGTACAGAGCCGATTTTTTGCTCATTTTTTCTCAAACTTCGGAAATTCAGTAATTTGGGCTGCTTAACTGCCAGAAAGATTTTTCAATAACAGGAGAACATAAGTTATGACAGATGAACAGTACCAAAAGATTACAAATCTGCGTACTGCCGGAAATGAATATAATTTAAGGTGTTTATAGCCGTTTAAGATTGGTTTTGATAACAGGTGTAATTTTTTCTTGTATGGTTCTTAAAGTCAGCGTTTCTGTCCTGATAATTTTGAAGAAAAATTTTGTGCCTGTGGAACTTCGGATTTGATTAAATATTTTTGACTATAGACATATAAAGAAGAGGTGGTTTTCATGAATAAGAAACAGAAAGCAAGTATTATAAAGATGCGTTCAGGTGGAATGGCTTTTTCAGAAATAGCAGATCATCTGCACCTTTCAATAAATACAGTCAAATCGTTTTATAGGAGAAATGCAAAAACTATATCATCTGAGATTTGTAAACAGTGCGGAAAACCGATTGTGCAAACAAAGCACAAACGGCAAAAGAAATTCTGTTCGGATAAATGTCGCAAT
>JAQXZA010000073.1 GCA_029226955.1 Clostridia bacterium
TTTGTTATTGGTATGTCAATTCAGCGTGAATTATTTTTTGTTGATTTCCGACGAAAACCCAAACTATCAAAAAATGCTCTTTTGTCCGATTTTTCTTTTGCTACTCTATAATTCTTGCGATTATTTCTTGGAAACTGGTAATATAAATAGAAATACTCAAAAAACACAAGAAGTGCTACAAAATCGCTTAAAGCCGCATAAACACTGACTTTTTCGTGTAGCGTTTTTTTAAAAAAGTGCTACAAAATAAAATTCAGAATGCTGAATGTAAAATGCAAAATGATTATCCGTTCTTCAATTCTGCACTCTGCATTCTTAATTCTGCATTTTAACAACTCCACACTCCACACTCTTATCAACTCCTAACTCCTCACTCCTAACTCCTAACTAATACAAGGTGATTTTTAAAATGAAAAAATATGATATTGCACTTTTTGACCTTGACGGCACTCTCAGCGAATCGGGCGAGGGTATTCTGGATTGTGTACGTCAGATTTTCAAACGCACAAACCGCCCTTTACCGTCTGAGGAAATCATAAAAAGTTTTATAGGGCCGCCTATGTATGACAGCCTGAAACGCTGCGGATTTTCTCACGATGAGGCGGAAGAAGGTGTTAAAATCTACAAAGAAGAATTTATAAAAAGCGGAATTTACAAAAATAAGGTTTATGACGGAATAAATGAACTGCTTTTTTCACTTAAAGAAAACGGTGTTCTGCTTGGTGTTGCAACAACAAAATATCAGCCTTTTGCCGACAAAATTATCAATATGCTGAAACTTGACAGATTTTTTGATTTTATCGGCGGTGCAACAGCCGGAACAGAACGTCGTACAAAAGAAAAAGTTATACACTATTCTCTCGAAAATCTCGGTGCAAATGCCGACAGCCGTGTTATTATGGTTGGCGACACAAAATTTGACGCTGAGGGTGCGGCAAAGGTCGGATGTGATTTTATCGGTGTACTTTACGGCTACGGCACAAAACAGGAAATGGAACATTTCTATAAAAATGCCATATTCGTGAACACTCCGTCAGAAATCAAAAACATTATACTAAAATGAGAGTGGAGTGTGGAGTTGTTGTGACCGTTACTGTTTTCGCTGAATTAAGTTATGTATAAAACACGACTTTACTGCATATAAATTATCAAAGATTTTTCGTGTTTCGTTTACTTTTATGAATATATTATTTTCACTCCGTCAACAATAAAGACGGAGGTGCAAAGTATGAAAAATATGAAGAACGAAAGAAACGAAAAAAAATCACCGAAAAAAAATGCGGGCTTTTACATTGCTCTTGCAATATGCGTTGTTGCCATAGCTGCGGCGGCCTGGACTACTTACGGAAGTGTACTGGAATATTCCGATTTACAGCAGGAATCATCAGAACAGGAAAGTTCTGAAAATATAGAGGTCGGAAAAGATGTCAAAGGCGAAAAATACGAAAGTTCAGCCGCTGACGAAAGCAGTGAAGAACCGTCCGAAAACAGCGTTGAAAACTCTGAAAGTTCCGATACAGAAACAAGCGAACCATCTGTTGACACAACAAAAACACCGCCTGTTGAAAACGGCAAAATAATTAAAAATTTCAGTCCGCAAAATCCTGTTTATTCAAAAACAACATCAGACTGGCGTACTCACAACGGCATTGATATAGCTGCGTCTGAGGGAACTCCTGTCCGTGCAATAACAAGCGGCACGGTTAAATCAATATCAAAAGACGCTATGCTCGGAAATGTCATTTGCATAACTCATATCGGCGGATATACAGCCTATTATTGCGGCATAAGCGACACTCCTGTTGTAAGTGAGGGAAACATTGTTTCAACAGGCGACACAATCGGCTATGTTTCAACCGTTCCGTCAGAAATGCTTGACGAAAGTCATATTCATCTTGCGGTAATGCTTGAAAATGAATATATTGACCCTGAAACACTGTATTGAATAAAAACTGCCCTCGGAATTTTTCGTTAAAGGGGCATAATTTACGGGGAAAACGGTTTTGCTTGTACCGTCCCCCGTATTTTTTTGCCTTATGCAAATATAACATTTATAGCACAAAAATATTTTTAATACTTTTAGTTAATCATAACATAAATATACAAATTGTAATAAACAAATTCTATATAGTGTGTTTTGACAATAAATTGTACTGTATTTCGTTATATATAACCCCATTATGAAAAAATAATAATAATTTTTTCGATTTTACATAAATTTTATCAAAACTTTTCTTGTACTATAATAACCGTTATGTACTTTTATACAGGTGTCGCATTTTTTCTTTTTTGTTATCAAAAAGTTCATAAATCCTTTTAAATTTGTTTTGATATAAAACTATAAAGTATGGTATATTTATAAACGAAGGGAATTGATGTTGTATTTGTTGGGACAACATTGATTATTGCAAGTTTTCGTTAGTTTATACCTCTTAAAAACTTTGGAAAGCATATCAAACCGCAATGAAGTGTCACATTGGGTTTGATATGTTTTCTTTTTTGAGTTCTTTTTAGTTACTTGTTAATTGACATTGTGTTGATGTTAGAGTAAAATAATCTATAAAAAGATTTGAAAAAAGAATTAAAAAACAACAATTACCCGAACTTTTGTATTTACTGACAGGAAGGTATTTTTTATGAATACATATTTAAGAAGAACGTGGGCTGAAGTAAATATCGACGCCATTCAGCATAACTTTAATATAATAAAACAAAAAACAGGAAACAACGCAAAAATTATGTGCGTTATCAAGGCTGACGCTTACGGTCACGGTGCTGTTTTTCTTGCAAAACTTTATGAACAGTGCGGTGCGTCATACTTTGCGGTGTCAAACATCGAGGAGGCAATGCAGTTACGTGAAAACGGTATAACCCTGCCTGTTCTTATACTCGGATTTACTCCCGCCTGTATGGCAAAAACTCTTGCTGACAATAATATAAGTCAGGCGGTATTTTCAGAAGATTATGCAAAGGAACTTTCGGATTGTGCCGCAAAGGAAAACGTAAACGTAAAAATGCACATCAAACTTGATACAGGTATGAGCCGTATCGGTTTTATGTATCAGAATATTCAGCGTGACAACAATTCCATTGAACAGATTGAACGTGTCTGTAAACTCCCGAATCTCACACACGAGGGAATTTTCACTCACTTTGCACTGTCTGACGAGGGCGAACAGGGCAAAGAGGCAACACTCAGACAATTTGAATGTTTTTCTGACGCTGTGGAAAAACTCCGTGCAAAAAACATTGAATTTGAAATAACACACTGTTCAAACAGCGGTGCAATAATCGACTATCAGCAGACATATTTTAACTGTGTTCGTGCCGGAATAATTCTCTACGGACTTTCTCCGTCACCAAAACTTAAAGGAAAAATGGATTTAATTCCGGCAATGCAGATTAAAAGCGTTATCGCACAGATAAAGACCGTTGAACCCGATACACATATAAGCTATGGCGGAACTTATGTAACAAAAAAGCCTACACGAATCGCAACCGTTCCGATAGGCTATGCCGACGGCTACACAAGAAGTCTTGGCAACCGTGCATATATGACCGTAAAGGGCAAAAAAGCTGCCGTAGTCGGCAGAGTGTGTATGGATCAGCTTATGCTTGATATTTCAGATATTGACGGGGTTAATACAGGTGATGAAGTAACGGTTATAGGTGACGGAAACAACAACACACTTTCATTTGACGATATTGCGGAAATGACAGGAACAATCAATTATGAGGTTGTATGCCTTGTCGGAAAGCGTGTTCCACGTGTTTATCTGCATAACGGAAAAAGCGTGGGCATAATGGACAGTATATGTTCAACAAAAATCTGAAAAACGGAGGTAAGCGTTTATGAAGCTGCTTGTACTTGACGGAAACAGTATTCTCAACCGTGCATTTTACGGTATAAAACTACTGACAACAAAAGATGGTCAGTACACAAACGCAATATACGGTTTTATGACGACATTTTTGCGTTTGCTTGACGAAAGTCAGCCTGACGCTGTTGCCGTTGCGTTTGACCTCAAAGCACCTACATTCCGACACAAAGCCTATGACGGCTACAAGGCACAGCGTAAGGGTATGCCGCCCGAACTTGCCTCACAGCTTGAACCACTAAAAGAACTTATAACATATCTTGGCTATAAAATCGTTGTATGTGAGGGTTTTGAGGCAGACGATATTCTTGGAACTCTTGCAAACACCTGTACGGAAACAGGCAACGAATGTATTATTGCAACAGGTGACCGTGACAGTTTACAACTTGTGTCGCCGTCAGTAAGCGTCCGTATTGCCGCAACAAAAATGGGTAAACCTGACGTAACAGTTTATGACGAGGCGAAAATTGCCGAAGTTTATGGTGTAACTCCAAAACAGCTTATCGACATCAAGGCGATTCAGGGCGACACGTCAGACAACATTCCCGGTGTTGCCGGAATAGGTCAGAAAGGTGCTGCCGACCTTATTCAGCGTTTTCACGACCTTGACAATATTTACGATAATATCGACACGATAGACATAAAAACAGGTGTAAGAAATAAACTTATCGCCGGAAAAGACAGTGCATATATGAGCCGTATGCTCGGAACAATCCGCACAGACGCACCTGTTGACACGAATATAAACGACTATATCCCGAAACAGCGTGACAGTGCAAATGCTGTAAGACTTATGGCAAAACTTGAATTTTTCTCGCTTATCGACAAAATGGGACTACGCTCGGACGGTCAGCCTCTCCCCTCTGCCAATGAAGAAATTGCCGAAACAAAAACTCTTGTTTTTGATGACAGTTCTGACACAGATGAAATATACAACAATCTTAAAAACAAACAGATTGATTTTCTCGCCGAAACAGACAGCGAAAACATAATTGCAATAACTTTATGTGACGGTGAAAAAATATACAGCCTTAATTCATTCAGTATTGAATTTAATGCTTTTATCGAAAAATTCTTTTCTGACGAAAGCATAAAAAAACGCACACACAATTCAAAACCTGTTTTTGCAATTCTCGAAAAATACGGAATTGAATGTAATTCTATTGCATTTGACACTATGCTCGCCGCCTATCTGCTTAATCCCAATGCGTCGGATTATGATATTCAAAGGCTTGCACAGGAATACGGAATTACACCATACAAAACCGAAAAAGCCGCTGAAATTGCGGTGTTCTCTCCCCTTGCCGATAAACTCTCAAAAGAAATTGACGACAAAGAACAGACAAAACTCCTCTTTGACATTGAAATTCCGCTTGCAAAGGTTCTTGCGTCAATGGAAAATGCCGGATTTGCCGTTGACCGAAAAGGCATTGAGGAATACGGAAAAGTTCTGCAAAAGGACATTGACCGCTTACAGCAAAGTATTTATGAACAGGTCGGCTATGAATTTAACATAAATTCGCCGAAACAGCTCGGCACGGCACTTTTTGAAAAACTGGGACTGCCCGCAAAAAAGAAAACAAAAAGCGGCTATTCAACAAATGCTGATGTGCTTGAAGATTTAAAAAATTATCACCCTGTAATAAATGATATTCTTGAATACCGTACACTCACAAAGCTGAAATCAACCTATTGTGACGGTCTTGTAAAAGTTATAGCCGCTGACGGAAGAATACATTCAAGTTTTAATCAGACGGAAACACGCACAGGTCGCATAAGCTCAACTGAACCGAATTTACAGAATATACCTGTCCGTACAGAGCGTGGAAAGGAACTCCGCAGATTTTTCTGTGCAAAGGACGGCTGTGTACTTGTTGACGCTGACTACTCGCAGATTGAATTGAGGGTACTTGCACACATTGCCGACGACAAAAATATGATTGACGCTTTTAAAAATAATTATGATATTCATACGTCAACCGCCGCAAAGGTTTTCGGACTGCCACAGGAAATGGTAACTTCGGCTCTGAGAAGTCGTGCAAAAGCGGTAAACTTTGGTATTGTTTACGGCATAGGTGCATTTTCTCTTGCAAAAGACATTGGTGTTTCACGAAAAGAGGCAGACAAATACATTAAAGATTATCTTGCACTCTATTCAGGAATTGACAGCTATATGAACAGGGTTGTCGAAAACGCAAAGAATGACGGTTATGTTACAACAATGTTCGGCAGAAGAAGATATTTGCCCGAACTGACATCATCAAACCGCAATATACGTGCTTTCGGTGAACGTGTCGCAATGAATATGCCGATACAGGGTACTGCCGCAGATATAATAAAAATCGCAATGATAAAAGTCTTTGAAAGACTTAAAAAAGAAAATATGAAATCACGTCTTATTTTACAGGTTCACGACGAACTTATAGTTGAATCCCCCGAAAACGAGGCACAAAAAGCCGCACAAATTCTTAATGAAGAAATGGAAAATGCGGTTAAACTTTCCGTTCCGCTGACAGCGGACGCTGCAACAGGAAAAACGTGGTACGACGCAAAAGCGTAAAAATTATGGAGGTGTAATATTACTATGCTGCATATATTATTTTTGTGTACAGGAAACACTTGTCGCAGTCCTATGGCTAAGGCACTATACAGCGAAATTTCCGAAAAATATCATATTAAAAGTATTTTCAGCAGTGCGGCTCTTGGTTTTTGCTTTAATCAGACTGTATCGCCTAATGCTGTAACGGTTTGCAACGAAATCGGACTTGATATAAGCAATCATAAGCCGAGAATACTCCGTGAACACGATATTGACATAACAGATATTTTTGCTGTTATGTCGCAGTCACACGCTGAGGCACTTTTGGGACTTGGTGTTCCGAAAAGCAAGATATATATTCTCGGTGGCGGTATTCCAGACCCATACGGTTCAGACCTTGTAACATACCGTCGCTGTCGCAATCAGATTGCGAACTCTATTGACGAATTATGCAGAATTATCCGCAAAAGACTTGACAACGGAACATTAAAGGACAACAGCAATGAACAATATTACAATAACGCAAATGGAGCGTAAACACCTTGACAGCCTTGTTGAACTTGAAAAAATCTGTTTTTCACAGCCATGGTCATACAAAAGCCTTGAAGAAGAACTGACAAACGACACGGCATATTTTTATGTTGCACTCAAAGACAATGAGGTTGTGGGATATATCGGACTTTATATCGTATGCGAAAGCTGTTTTATTACCAATGTAGCGGTATTTCCGCAGTACAGAAATCAGGGAATTGCAACTGCACTTATCCGCCGTGCTTTTCTTGCCGCAACATCACACGGTACGGATTTTATTTCTCTTGAAGTACGCAAGTCCAATACAACGGCAATTTCACTTTATGAAACATTACAGTTTGAAGAAATGGGCATACGCAAAAACTATTACAGAAATCCCCCCGAGGACGCTCTCATTATGACAAGACTTTTCACCAAAGAAAGTTAAACAGAGTGGAGAGTGGAGTGTGGAGTGTGGAGTTTAATTCATAATCACACATATAACCGTTGAAAAAATATTAAGGAATGATAATATGAAACTACTTTCAATAGAAAGCTCGTGTGACGAAACCGCCGCCGCTGTAATTGAGGACGGACGCAAAATTATATCCTCAATAGTCGCAACACAGGTTGAAGAACACAAGTTGTACGGTGGAGTTGTGCCTGAAATTGCGTCACGCAGACATTGTGAGGCAATAAACGGAGTCGTCAGCGAGGCACTCACACAGGCTGAAACAGACCTTTCGGGAATTGACGGAATTGCCGTGACCTTTGCACCGGGACTAATCGGAGCGTTGCTTGTGGGTGTGAATTTTGCAAAAGGTCTTTCGCTTGCCTCAGGCTTGCCGCTGATACCCGTACATCATTTACGCTCGCATATAGCGTCAAATTATCTTGCACATCAGGACTTAAAACCGCCGTTTTTGTGCCTTGTTGTTTCAGGTGGACACAGCCATATTGTTGAAGTTCTCGACTACACAACAATGAAAATTATCGGCAAAACCCGTGATGACGCTGCCGGCGAGGCTTTCGACAAAGCGGCACGTTCAATGGGAATGTCCTACCCCGGCGGAATACAGCTTGACAAAGTTGCAGAAAGCGGTGACCCTACAGCTTTTAAATTTCCACACCCGAAAGTTGACGGCTCGCCTTATGATTTCAGTTTTTCGGGACTTAAAACAGCCGTGATAAACCAGATACACAACGCATCTCAAAAAGGAATTACACTCCCTGTAAATGACCTGTCAGCGTCATTCAGAAAAGCCGTTGTTGACTGTCTTATGGATAATTTCATAAAAGCCGCCGAAAATCTCGGATACAAAAAACTTGTGCTTGCCGGTGGTGTTTCGGCAAACTCACTTCTCAGAAAACGTGTTGCCGAAGAATGTACAAATCGTGGCTGGGAATATTACTATCCACCGCTGGAACTTTGCGGTGACAATGCTGCTATGGTAGGTTCACAGGGATATTATGAATTTCTTGCCGGTCACACAGCCTCAACCGACCTCAACGCAAGGGCAACAATGTCTATTGATTTCTGATAATTTTCAATTCAAAAAGTCCGTTTGTGATATTTTGTTTACCACAGACGGACTTTTGATTTTATACGATTTAATTTTTTATTGCTTTATGCGTTTTTTTGGTGCTTGCGGATTGTTAATAAAGCACATAGAATTTACAGACTTTGTTATGACATTCTGATTTAACGGAACAGTATAGCACTTTTCATCATATTTCATATTTGATTTATCAACACAGCAGTCAACAATATTTTTTGCACAGTATTTTATACCCAACAAAATATCCAAATCATTTTCAATGGCTTTTTTATCAAAATTACTCATTTTATCAACTCCAATATTTTTTCGCAACGCTAAACAACTTATTTTTCCTCCGCCGTAGGCGGAGGAAAAATAAAACCCGATAAATAGTATATAACATCTTTTTGATTTTGTCACTATCAATTTTACGGTAGAAAAAAATTATTTTTTATGATATAATTATTGCAACAAAATTTAAAGGGACTGAATTTATGAAAATATTACATTCAATGCCGTGTGAGGACGGTTTTTATATGCCGGCTGAATTTTCCGAACATTACGGCTGTATTATGATATGGCCGCACAGACGGGATTCGTGGCAATACGGTGCTTATGCGGCAAGAAAGGCTTTTGCAAAGGTCGCAGAGGAAATTTCAAAATCCGAAAAGGTAATAATACTTGCAAGATATGATGACTATGATTCCGCAAGATTTATGTTGCCGCCACAGATTAAAGTCGTTGAAATGGAGTCGGACGATTCGTGGGCAAGAGATGTTGCCCCTACTTTTGTCACAAACGGAAAGGATATACGTGGCATTGACTGGGGATTTAACGCTTGGGGAGGACTTGTTGACGGCTTGTATTTTCCGTGGGACAGGGATAACAGAATTGCAAGAAAAATTTGCGATTTACTCGACAAGGACACCTACGACAAACGCAATTTTATTCTTGAAGGCGGTTCAATTCATACGGACGGCGAGGGTACTCTCATAACAACTGAGGCTTGTCTTTTGAGTAAGGGCAGAAATCCCGATATGTCAAAGGAAGAAATTGAAGAAATGCTGAAAAAAACTCTCGGCATTAAAAAAATAATATGGCTTAAATCGGGAATATATAACGACGAAACAAACGAACATATTGATAATATATGTGCTTTTACTGCTCCCGCTGAGGTTGTATTGGCTTGGACTGACGATAAAAACGACCCACAGTATGAAATGTCAAAAAGTTGTCTTGATATTCTCGAAAACTCAACTGACGCAAAGGGCAGAAAAATAAAGGTTCACAAACTCCCATTGCCAAAGCCTGTATATATTATGGCTGAGGAATGTAACGGTCTTGACGATATGAACGGCGAGCCGACAAGGACTCCAAATGAACGTCTTGCCGCATCTTATGTTAATTTTTATATTTCAAACGGAAGTGTAATATGTCCGCAGTTTAATGACGAGAATGACAAAAAAGCACTTGAAATACTGAAAGAACTTTTCCCGACACGGAATGTTGTCGGAATTTATGCAAGAGATATTTTAATAGGCGGCGGAAATATTCACTGTATAACACAGCAAATTCCACGCTTTGAATAAGGAGGATTTTTCAATGCAAAAGGTTAAAACTGCCGCTGTACAGATGTCAATGTGTGCAGACCAGAACGAAAACATAAACAAAGCTGAAAATTTAGTACGAAAAGCCGCCTCTGAGGGTGCAAATATAATTCTTCTCCCTGAACTTTTTGAAAACCTGTATTTTTGTCAGGAAAGAAATTACGATTATTATTCTCTTGCGACAACTCCCGAAGAAAATCCGGCAATACAGCGTTTTAAAGAAATTGCAAAAGAACTTGATGTTGTAATTCCTGTAAGTTTCTATGAAAAATGCGTCAACACGACATACAACAGCGTTGCCGTAATTGACGCAGACGGAACAGTTCTCGGAATATACAGAAAAACACACATTCCCGACGACCATTTTTATCAGGAAAAATTCTACTTTACTCCCGGCAACACAGGCTTTAAAGTATGGGACACAAAATACGGAAAAATCGGTGTCGGAATTTGCTGGGATCAGTGGTTTCCTGAAACGGCAAGATGTATGGCACTTATGGGTGCGGATATTCTGTTTTATCCTACCGCAATAGGTTCTGAACCCATACTTGAAGTTGACAGTATGCCGCATTGGAGAAGATGTATGCAGGGACATTCAGCCGCAAATATTGTTCCTGTTATTGCCGCAAACCGTGTAGGCACTGAAACGGTTAAACCGTCAGAGGCAAACAACAATCAGTCGTCTTCACTTTGTTTTTACGGTTCGTCATTTATAACCGACGAAACAGGCGACATTATTGTATCAGCCGACAGAAAAAGCGAATGTGTAATAACTGCTGAATTTGACCTTGAACAAATCCGTGAAATGCGTATGAGCTGGGGACTTTTCCGTGACCGCCGCCCCGAAATATACGATAAAATAGTAAACTGAAACACAAACCAAAAAACCGACAGATAAAGCAATTCAACGCTTTTTCTGTCGGTTTTTAATAATCAGTTTATCTGACTGAACAAATTCGTATAAATGTAATTTCCGTCATATTTACCTGAACAACCCCTTATCGACAAATTCCAGCTATACTGTACTATGTCAAAATTATATAAATATGTTTTTGCATCAGGTGCTGCATACCAGAACGGATATTTATTTATTGTGCTGTTATCAAAGTATCTTTTCTTGAAATCATAAAATGTATAAGTTCCGGCAACATAGCCGTTTTTTTCGAGAGTATCGCAAAATGTGCTGACAATATTTGTTGCCTTTGAACTCGTCATTTTTACGCCCAAACTGTTTGCATATCTGACAGTGTCATCTTCAAAATCATAATAAACTCCATAGTTTATATCATTTTTATATTTTGATATTATCTGCATACAAACCTTTGCCTCTTCAAGTGCATTTTTTTCATTTGTAGCATAACTGAAATGATATACACCTATGCCGAGTCCGGCTTTTTTTGCACCCTGAATATATCTGTCAAAATTTTTGTCTTTCTGGCTTATTTCCTTGCCGTAGCCGTCACGTATTATGACAAAGGAATATCCCATTTTCTTTAATACATTGAAGTCTAAATTTTCGTCATTAAACACGGAAATATCTATTCCCTTTTCAACAGGTTTCATTGTTCTTGAATCGTCAAGATTACCTATAACTCTGATAACGCAAGAAGTCGTCTTGCCGTTTGTGAGTATTGCAGTTATTGTGGCTTTTCCGGTAGAAACACCCTGAATTGTACATTTTGAGCCTTGCCACGATATTTTTGCAACGTTCGGGTCACTTGAACGAAAACTTATGTCATTATTGGAATTTTTATCCGACAATTTTACGGACATTGTGACACTATTTTTTGAATGAATAACAGGTGCAGTTTCGTTAAAAGAAACTTTTGTGTTTTTGTTTACCCATTGTGACTTTACCGAACATTTTGCATATACACCATTATATGTTTTTGCGGTTATTACTGCACTGCCGCTGCCAACAGCAGTAATATATCCCTTACTGTTTACGGTTACGACCTTATTGTTGCTTGAAGAATACTGTATGGAATTTGCATAGCAGTCTTTCGGCAACGACGCATAAAGTTTTGTTGTGTTAAACATTTTTATTGATATACTGTTTCGGCTGAGATTGATTTTTGTAGGTGCGTCCTTTATAACTACTTTCGCTGGTATAATAGTTCCGTTTTTATCAGCCGCATATATTACTGACGTACCCTTATTTTTGCCTGTAAGTTTGTTGTTTTTAAACGAAATCAAATCATTATCCGAATATAAATATTTTGCACCGCTTTGAAGTGTCACATTACAGGTTTCGCCCTTGCCGAGAGTATATGTATTTTTATTAAAAACCTGACTGGCTTTAACCACTTTTAATTGATATGAATAATAAAGCCATCTGTTTTTTTTCATATATTTTATTGTTGTTATGCCTGTATTTTTTGCTGTTATATTGCCGTTTTCATCTACAACTGCAACATTTGTGTCCGTTGATACTGCATTTATCAGTTTTTTATTCAGGCAATCGGGCATTTTCAGCACTGTTCCCTGTTTGACGGTCATATTATTGAAATCATAATCAAAATTATAAGGTTTTATCTCAACAATACAGGTATCTGTTTTTCCGTTAAAAGTATATGCCTTTATCTCAGTTATACCCTCTTTTTTCGGAGTTATAACACCGTCACTGTTCACGGTTGCTATGCTGTTGTTACTGGAAGAAAATCCCTTTATTCTGGCAGCAGAACCGTCGGAAAGGTTCATTTTTACCGTTGTTTTTTGTTTAAGTGTAAGAATGACCGAATGTTTGTCAAGCGTTATGGAATCCGGAGCTTTTTTTACATTGACGCTGACATCAAAAATCCCGTCATCAGTATAAACACTTACTGTTGTTTGTCCGATATTTTTTGCATAAATTATTCCTTTGTCCGAAACTCCGGCTACTGACTCGTCATTTGATATGCAACGGATTATCCCGTGAAAATATTCATTTGTCAATTTACAGCTTTCACCTTTGCCAAGAGTATAATTCATATACTCAGACGGTATATCTGCGGACGAACTGACATCTGCGGCATATACATCATTCACACTCAAAAAGCCGCCTGTTGCTGTTACGGCAACTGCCACAAAAAGCACAGCGGTCAGCGACATAATTTTTTGTTTCATTTGTTTGAAAGACATTATTTTCCCCCTCTGTCAATTACGATTTATAAATCAACCTCCAAAGACAACAAATTTTTACAATTTGTCACAATTAAATTTTATACTTTGTCCGTCATAAAAATCAACCTGAATTGTTCACAAAATTTATCCCTGTTCTTTGTATGTTATGTATAAAATATTTCAATATTGTCAGTTAAACATATAAAAATTTTAATAAAAATACATCTGTTTTTGAACAATAAAAACTGTACATCTGTATTTTTGATATTATTGTAAGGTTTACAGGGTCAGTTTTTAACTGTACACTTTATTTTTTTGATTTTTGTGCATTGTAATAAGTACAGTTTGTGCTATAATTTCTGTCATAAACTATTTTTTAAAAAAGGAAGGATTTATATTATGTCAGAAAACAGATACGGACTTAACAAAAACCTTGCACAGATGTTAAAGGGCGGCGTAATTATGGACGTTACAACTCCCGAACAGGCTAAAATTGCTGAGGCTGCCGGTGCTTGTGCAGTTATGGCACTCGAAAGAATACCGGCAGACATTCGTGCAGCCGGCGGTGTTTCAAGAATGAGCGACCCGAAAATGATTAAAGGTATTCAGAACGCTGTTTCAATTCCTGTTATGGCAAAGGCAAGAATAGGTCACTTTGTTGAGGCACAAATTCTTGAAGCTCTTGAAATTGACTACATTGACGAAAGCGAAGTTCTCTCCCCCGCTGACGACACATACCATATCGACAAAACAAAATTCAAAGTTCCGTTTGTATGCGGTGCAAGAAATCTTGGCGAGGCTCTCAGAAGAATTGCAGAGGGTGCGTCAATGATTCGTACAAAGGGTGAAGCCGGCACAGGTGACGTTGTACAGGCAGTACGTCATATGAGAGCAATTCAGAGCGACATCAGACGTTTGACATCAATGCGTGAAGATGAACTTTTCAACACAGCAAAAGAACTTGCCGTTCCTTATGAACTCGTTAAATACGTACACGACAACGGAAAACTCCCTGTTGTAAACTTTTCAGCCGGCGGTGTTGCAACTCCTGCTGACGCAGCACTTATGATGCAGCTTGGTGCAGAGGGTGTATTCGTAGGTTCGGGCATATTCAGCTCAGGCAATCCTGAAAAACGTGCAAAAGCTATTGTACAGGCTGTTACAAACTACAACAACCCGAAAATTCTTGCTGAACTTTCAGAAGACCTTGGTGAAGCAATGGTTGGTATCAATGCTGACGAAATAAAAATTCTTATGGCTGAGCGTGGTGTCTGATTATGAGAATTGCGGTACTTGCCGTTCAGGGTGCATTTGCCGAACACGAAAAAATCCTTGATATGCTCGGCATTGAACATTTTGAAATCCGCCGCAAAAGCGACTTGGAACAGTATTTTGACGGACTTATACTCCCGGGCGGCGAAAGCACAACTATGGGAAAACTTCTGCACGATTTTGATATTTTTGACACACTCAAAGAAAAAATTGAAAACGGCTTGCCTGTTTTCGGAACTTGTGCCGGAATGATTCTTCTTGCGAAAAATCTCACTAATGACGATACAAGACATTTTGCGACAATGGACATAAACGTAAGACGAAACGCATACGGCAGACAGCTCGGAAGTTTTGAAACTGTTTCAAGTTTCGGGGATATTTCTGATGTTCCTATGGTATTCATCAGAGCCCCATATATTGAGAGCGTCGGCGAAAATGTAAAGGTTCTTTCAACGGTTGACGGCAATATTGTTGCCGCACAACAGGGAAATCAGCTTGTTACATCATTTCACCCTGAACTTTCCGATTATACGGAAATTCACAGATATTTTATTGAAAAAATCATTAAACAGAATGTATAAAACAAATCAGCTACGGTTATTTTTGCTTAACCGTAGCTGATTTTTCGTTTTGTTAAGTTGTCAGTTATTTATTATTCAATGCTTGGAATTTTCTTGTCAATATCGGTATCAGCGTCATAGTCAACACCGTCTGCATTAAATCCGAACAGCTTGTAAAAATCGTCCCAGTAGCCGTCAAGGTCAGTGTGTGTGTCAAGATTTTCAGTTGAAATATCTTGCCAGAGTTTGTTGACATCAGACTGAATTTCGGGCAGCATTTCCAAATCATCAAGGCGGATTCGACATTCTGCGTCTGTCTGCACTTCACCGCCAAACAGCTTTTGATTGAAAAGTCTGTACATCTGTTCAATACAACCCTCGTGTACATTGTGTTCTTTCATAACCTTATAGAGTATTGAAATATAAAGCGGTACAATCGGAATTGCGGCACTTGACTGTGTTACAAGTGCTTTGTTTACGGAAATATATGCTTTGATTCCGTCATCTGCGGCTGTAATTTCCTGTGCAGTTCTGAAAAGGTGGTCTTTTGCCTTTCCGATTGAGCCGTCAGCATAGATTGCGTGTGTGATTTCAGGGCCTATATATGAATATGCAACAGTTACCGCATTGTCAGTTATTGCGTCAGCAGCTTTGAGTGCTTCAATCCACTCTTTCCAGTCCTCACCGCCCATAACCTTAATAGTTGCGTTGATTTCGTCTTCGCTTGCCGGTTCTACCGTAATGTCGGATACAGTCTTTGTTTTGAGGTCGATTGTCTTGTTTGTGTAGGCTTTTCCGACTGTTTTAAGCACGGAAGTATAAATTGTACCGTCAGCGGTTGTACGTCTTGGTGCGGCAAGGCTGTAAACAACCATATCAACTTTTCCGAGGTCTTTTTTGATTGTTTCAATAACTTTATCTTTTATTTCCTTTGAATATGCGTCACCGTTTATTGTTTTTGCATAAAGACCGTCAGCCTGTGCAAATTCTTCAAAAGCCGCTGTATTGTACCAACCGGCAGTGCCTGTGCGTGAACCGTTTGACGCTTTATCAAAAATAACACCAAGAGTTGCCGCACCAAATGAATATGCCGATACAATTCTTGACGCAAGTCCGTAACCCATAGAAGAACCGATTACAAGAACCTTTTTCACACCGTCAGCCTTTGGCTGTGACTTTACATAATCAATCTGTGACTTTACTATTGCCTTACAACCGTCAGGGTGTGCGGTTGTGCATATAAAACCTCTTACTTTTGGTTTAACTATCATTATATTAAATCTCCTTTTTGACAAATTTAACTATAAAGCCATTTTAACACATTTTGGCTTGTTTGTACATATAATTTTTCATTTAATTTCGATATATTCTCCGTCGTTTTCCTTGTCAGCAGTAAATACTCTGTTTGTACCGTCAACGGTAATATAATACGGCGAAAGCATTTTTACGGAATTAGTATAATTCAGCTTTGGTGTGAATTTGTAGCATTTTATGCTTTTTACCGTCTGAATTTCAGTTTCGCCCTCAAACGTATATGTTAAAAGCTCATATTCCAATCCAAGCTGACTGTTTGAAAATTTCGTAAGAGTAAGTAAAGCGTCATTCGGCATTACCTTTGCGGATTTGTATAACTCCGACGGCGATTTTTCACCTGACGCTTTATTCTGCTGAACGGTCACATAAGTTCCTGTCCAGTCCTTTTTGAGAATTTCCGTACCGTCACAGGCAACAAGGCAGTTTGTACCGGCAAAAACTCTTTTTCCGTCTTTTTCTATATAGAAATCAAACGAATAGTACATTGAGTCGCAATATGACACAGTACCAAAATAATATTTTTGATAATCCTTTACACTCTGAAAAAGATACAAGTCTTCAAAAGCACAACTGTCAAGCATTTCCTCGGCTTTATCAAGGCTAATACTGTTTTCGGGTGCTGAAACCTGTACATTGTCACCATTTCTTGTTACAAGTGAGCCTTCATCAACCTCTGACGCATTGTCGTTATATACCAATGTTCCGTCAGAATCCTCATACATAATGGGCGATGATGAAACATTCTCCACACTGCCATCTTCCCCCTGAGAACAGGCACAAAGTGTAAATGCCATTGCAATTAACGATATAAAAATAATAATTTTTTTCATTGTAATTCTCCCTTATTTTTTTCTCAATACACGAACCCAGTAATTTGCTGTAAGTTCAAGCTGTTCGAGTGTTTCAAGTTTTTCACGTCGTTCCTTGTGAATACGCCAGAAATGCGGTGTCATCATAAGAAGATTTTTTAGTTCCTCATTTTTCAGCGACATTTTAAAGCTGTGTTCCTCACACATAAGCTCTTCAAATTTATCCCCACATTCAGCAGGGTGCTTGTGCTGTTCAAAGACTTCATCATATATGATTTGTTTCAGCTCTTTAAGGTGATTTGTGCCGACGGTTATTTCAACAACCAAGCCGCCTTTTTTAAGTATTCTTGCGTATTCGTCCTGCAAGAGTAAAGAAAACATTGCCGTAACAACATCAGCCGAATTATCATCAACAGGTATAAGCGAGGCTGTTGCAACAAGCCATTCAATACTTTTACTGCGTGAACAAGCCATTTTAACTCCGTCTTTTGAAATATCAATGCCGATACACTGTGCGTTGCACTCACACTCAAATGCGGAAGTATAATATCCCTCTCCACAGCCTATATCGACAAGCACAGGATTTTTTGCGTGACAGTATTTTTGTATTGCGTCAGTGACACTTTGGCATATTGGCATATATTTACCGCCGTTTAAAAAATTCCGCCGTGCATTAAGCATTTCTTTTGTGTCGCCGGGATTCAGCGAATGTTTATTCTGTACGGGCAGTAAATTCACATATCCCTGACGTGCAATATCGAAATTATGATTATTTTCACAGACAAGAGTTTTTTCTTTTTGTTCAAGACGTGTCGCACAAATAGGACAAATAAGCTTTATTTTATCATTCAAAAATTATCATCTCACAAAATCAGATTTTCACTGTATTCTTTTAAGTTTTCCACCGCATATACATTTATACTTTGACGGATTCGCTATGACTTTTGTATATCGTGAGCGTTTTATCTCGGCACCGCATTTTTCGCATACAAGAATATATCTGATATTTGAAATATCCTCAACACCTAATTCCTCACAACTGCTTGTACGCTTTATGTTATAGCCGTACTCACGGTTCATAATTTCAGCATATCGCAAAAACGTCTTTCCGTGATTATTACAACCTTTACAGGTATGTATAAGTTCGTGTGCAATAGTCTGACAACAGGATTTTTCGGGTGCATTTTTCAGCCGTTGTGAAAGTTCTATTGTGTAAATTCCGTTTTTGAATATGCATTGTCCGAACCGTTTTGTCGCACGGGAATTTACAACAATTTTCGGCGAAATATTTTCAGAAACAGGAATTTTTACTTTTCGTGCCTGTTCGGTCACTTTGGCAAGAAGTCTGTCAAAATCATTCATATCAAAGCTCCACAATAACAGGCTGGTGATGAATTGCGGGTAGGATTTTTTCAAGCAAGTCTTTTGTTCTGATTTTAAGGCTTGAAGTATTTATGCAAGGGTGACAGCCGAAAAATTCGTGTTTAAGCACATCACTGTCAATCAAAAGCTGAACATTGTTTTCGGTATCGTTCATCAGTCCCATAACGCTTACAGAACCCGGTGTAATATTCAGAAACTTCTCCATATATTCAGCGTCAGCAAATGAAAGCCTTGCACTGTTGATTTGTTTTGAAAGGTCTTTTGTGTGAAATTTCTTTCCGCCGGGTATCATCAGAAGATAAAATGCTGTTTTCTGACGGTTACACAGAAAGAGATTTTTGCATATTTCAATGCCTAAAATCTTTTCGACATCAACACAATACTCTATTGTTGCCGTCGCATCGTGGTCAAGTCGGCTGTATTCAACTTTGAGATTATCAAGCAAATCATAAACCGCCATTTCCTTAGGCAGTCTTTCGTTTTGGGGTTTATCGTGATATATAGTTCTGTCAATATTTATTGTAGCCATAAAAGATTCTTCCTTTTTCTTAATTTCATTGCTGAATATATTATATCACCTTTGACGGTTCAAGACAATTCATAATTACAAAAAAGAAACACCCACAAAAAGGTGTTTCTTTTAATTTTCTGCAAAAGAATTATTTATATCAGTATTTTTCGGGATATTCAATCTTTAATGTAAGGCGGTTTAATGCGACACCGGCACTCTTTGTTATTGACAGTTTTTGTTCGGGTGTAAAGCCGATTGTTTCGCCGTCTTTAAGCACTACGTTCTGACTTATTACATAATAGGCTATGTCAAGCATAAAGTCACGCAATTCCTGTGGTTTTGCGTTTGTGTCAAGCACCTCAATTTCATCATAGCCAAAGTCAGCAAGTCCGTATGTATATCCGCACATACCGTCCTCAGTTCTGTAAAGACCGAAATAAACCCAGTCGGGAACAGGCAATTCGCCCTGTTTCATCATATCGGCAACATTACAGTAAAAATGCGGTGAAAATACATTTCCGCAAGTATAAATTCCCGTTGCGTTTTCCTGTTTTAAGCATACAGACGCAAATTTTGTATAGAACATTGCCGCTTCAAGCGGAGTACAACCATAATTTATTACAGCAATCATAAGGTGTGCTTTGTGGTTTTTTGCGACTTCAACGGCTTTTGGCCAGATATAGTTTGCCTTTGCGTTTTCTTCCGCCTCACCGTCGGGAACAGGAGTCGGCATAAAACTTACGCTTGCCGTCATACCGTCAAGTTCAAGCGTTACAATATCAGCATTTTCGTCATCAATGGTGTAGCTGTATCCCCAGTCATTTTTGAGGTCATTACAGAATTTTTGCTGATTCCACTCTGCACTGTCAAGCAGTATAAAACCAACAAATGGTCTTGGTTTATTATTTTCGCTCATAATATTTTCCCTTTCGTTTATTTTGTGAATTTTTCAAGTACATAGGCTATTCCGTCCTCATCATTCGAGAGAGTGACGAAATCCGCAACAGACTTTACTGGTTCTTTTGCATTGGACATTGCAACACCAAGTCCGGCATATTCAATCATTGAAACATCATTGAAACCGTCACCGCAAGCAATACATTCCTCTGTTTTTATGCCGATTGTTTTAAGAAGTTTGTCGATTGATGCCGCCTTGTCAATACCATTCGGCACAATTTCAAGAAAAAATGCCTCTGATTTGAATATTCCGAGTTCGTTCTTGTATTTTTCGGAAAGTATTTTTTCAAGTTTGAGTATTTCGGACGGTTCGCCCTGCAAAAGACATTTGTTAATATCGAAATTAACATACTCTACAAAATCATCAACATACTTTATATCCATTCCGTTGATTTTTGATTCAATTCTTGTGTAATCGTTGATATTAAAACCGACAACGATTTTGTCGTCCTCATACGTGTTTATTCCGACAGGGTAATCTTTGATAATATCGCATATTTCAGGTATATATTTCAGCGGCAGTCTTGTCTGAAATATTGTTGAGTTGTCTTTGCAGTCTATAACTCTGCCGCCGTTAAATGCAAGTATATAGCCGCCAAATTCATCAAGTTGCAGTGATTTTGCATAAGGGTAAATTCCCATTGTCGGACGACCTGACGCAAGAATAACCTTGCCGCCGTTTTTCTGAAAATCAATAAGTGCATCGTGGGTTTTCGGTGTAATAGCCTTTTCGGAATTTGTAAGTGTGCCGTCAATGTCAAGTGCAATAATTTTATAAGCCATTTTCATTCTCCTTTAAGTTTTTCTTTTCCTTCTTATTATTACCTATTTTAAGGTAAAACACCTTTGTTCGTCAATAGTATTTTCGGACATAAATCATACTGACGGAACGATTTTTTATAATTTATTTTCCGCAAAAAAATTTTTATAAAATATTGATTTATGATTGAAAAATTTATGCAAAAGTGTATAATATATTATATATTGATTATTTACAGAAAATTTTTAGGAGGAGTTATAAATGAACAAAAGAAAAGTAACGGCTATACTGATGGCACTTGTTCTTTCAGTTGCCGTTGTTTCAGTATCCGGCTGTAAAGGTAAAACAGTTTATCTTAACGGTGAACCGTCACAGGCAGCCGCTGAAAGCAGTGTAGCTGAATCATCAGTTGAGGAAAGCAGTGAGCCTGAATCATCAGTTGAGGAAAGCAGCGAACCTGAGTCATCAGTTGAAGAAAGCAGCGAACCTGAATCATCAGTTGAAGAAAGCAGCGAGCCTGAGTCATCAGTTGAAGAAAGCAGCGAGCCTGAATCATCAGCTGAGGAAAGCAGCGAGGCTGAATCATCAGCTGAGGAAAGCAGTAAAGATGAATCATCTGACAAAAAAGACGAAGTTGTTGTAACATTCCAGAAACCTGACAAATGGGGCGACACAATAAACGCTTACGTTTATGAACCGGCTACCGCCAAAAACAATGCAGCATGGCCAGGAATTG
Organism: Clostridia bacterium; assembly: GCA_029226955.1. Lineage (GTDB taxonomy): Bacteria > Bacillota > Clostridia > Oscillospirales > Acutalibacteraceae > UBA1213. The sequence goes on from JAQXZA010000073.1 coordinate 21,477, forward strand.
CAATGACAGACAACGGTGATGGTACATACAGCTATACAATTCCGAGTGATTTAAACAATCCTGTAATTATGTTCAATGACGGTTCAAACCAGTATCCTGCACAGGGTAAGGATGGTCTTCCGATTGAAAACGGCAAAACATACACAGTTGAATAATCATTGAATTTTCGTGGACGCACTCTGTCTTTTGAGTGCGTCTTTTTTGTTGTAATTTTATCAAAAATATCTTGAAATAGAACAAAAAATAGTATAGTAAGCAATAATATTAAAAATATTAAAATAGACATTTACACTTTATAAAAATTATTGTATAGTAATTATATAAGGAAAGTTCAGAAAATAAAGGAAGTGTTGCTGATGAAAAAGACAAATAATTGCCTTTATGTAG
>JAQXZA010000074.1 GCA_029226955.1 Clostridia bacterium
ACATAATCAGGATAGTGAAGTTCAGATTTACTATGTTGAGAGCGAAAATGAGCTGATGCATAATAAACTGACAGAATATACCGCTTTACCTGCTGACGAAAACCTTGCAGTTGCAGGCGGAGGAATATTCCGTATTTTCAAAGGCAGTCTTAATTCTTACAGTCACTATTATTTTTATCTTGAATGCGGTGAAGAGCGTTCAAATTACATACATATTTATTATGATGAAAATGACATTATCGTTTCTAAATTTACGGGCGGTGACCGTGACGCAGGAGACGCAGGCTCGAATCCTCTTCCCGACTATACTCTGCCGTATAGAGATGATGAATCGGCTCAGGATAATTCATCTAAAGACGAAAACAAAAAAACAGATCTGACCGAAAACGGAAAAGAAAAATCAAAAGTTTCTGAAAGTCCGAAAAAATCAACTTCTAATATTCAAAGCAGTACAAACGATTTAATGCAAAATTTCACAGCTGAATCAACAACCGTTTTTGAAAATACCACTCACAACTATGCTGAGTCACAGACTGAAATATATGATGATAACAATGATGAGGGTTACGATAATTTCACAGAAATTGTCACCGAAACAAAGGACATCATTTCAGGCTACAGATTAAATCTTTTACTGCAAAACAACGATTATGCTGTTTTTTCCAAGGGCGGTATCACTGTTCAGATTCCGAGAAACACAATAGAAAAGCTTAATGTATCAGACAATGACCGTTTCAGCGTTGAGATAATCAAGACAGATGAAAATACTGTTACTGTAACTATATTTTTTAATAACAGCGAAATCACCTTGATTGAAGGAATGAAAATTATCGCCCCGTTTGATTATGAGAGCGGCAACATCACAGTTAAAGAAGTAAACAACGGAAAAGTAATAAACAGCACTTACGATAAAGCAAGCAATACCGTAAGCTTTCTTACGGGCAAAACAGGAACTTTCAAAATAACCTGCGAAAACAGCAGCTTTGAAAATACAGATATAAATACAACTGACCAAGGCTCAAGCGGTGTTGATCTGTTCTTAATTGTCGTTGCGGTACTTGTTTTATTAACAGCTTGTGTCACAGTTGCCGTGCTTTTATTCAGGAGAAGAAAAAGATGAAAAAGAACAGTCCATTTGTCAGGTATATCGGAATTATTCTTACAATTATTCTTTCTTCACTCTTTTTCATAACAATATATTCTGTTGACAATAAATATACGCAAAGCTCTGTTCAGCCTATAGACGGTATGCTGATATTAACAGAAGATGATTTAGATAATAACCCTTCAAATTTTCTGATAAGGGGCTGGAGATTTTATCCAAACGTCTTGCTGACTCCCGAACAGTACAACGAAAATGCATCAGAATTATACAGCACATACGTTTCAATAGGAGAAAATACAGGACTTACCGACGAAAACGGAGTTGCTCCGCACGGGTACGGCACATATGTATTAACGCTTGTTCTTCCCGAAAAAACTGCAACCTACGCTTTGTATCTGCCCGAAATTTATTGTGCCTATCGTCTTTACATAGATGATGAGGAAATCATCAGTATAGGTACTCCCGAAAAAGATAATTACAATGCAGTCACAGCAAACCGAATGATAACCTTTGACCATTCCGGAAGTAATGCGGTTACTGTAATGCTTGCGGTAAACAATGAGTCATACATTTACGGAGGAATGGTTTACCCCCCCTCTTTCGGAACACCTGTTGCACTTAATTATCAGCGTGGAATAAATCTGGGCTTGTACCTTGCGGAGATTTCAATTGTAGCGTTCATTATGATTTTTTGCCTGTTCTTTGCAATAAGGCATAAACATCAGAATGCCGTGCTTTATACCCTGATGTGTTTTTTCACCATATTATTTATCGGATACCCAATTCTTCACACAGGATTTACTCTTTCCGTGTTTCCGTGGTATGCAATAGAAACAACAAGCGGATATATAGTTTTATTTCTGACAATCCTCGTTAACAACCGCATTTGCAGGGTACGTCACATAACAAATGTAATTTCTTCGGCAGTTTCTGCCGCATTCTGCATATTGATTTTTACTTACACAATGAATGCTTCATTTGTCAGCGGGGTAATTATTGATTTATTCTCAAATATTATTTTCTGCTATAAGCTTCTGACGGCAGGATACTTGCTGATAACAGGCTGGCACAGTACAAGCGAATACAATGAAAACTACAGACCTCTGTTTTATGCATCGCTGTTCTATGCAAGCTCGTGCGTCTGGGACAGAATACTTCCGATGTACGAGCCAATTTACGGAGGGAGATTTATCGAATACGGCTGTCTTGCCCTTGTGCTTTCAATCGGATTTATGCTGTTAAAAGAAATTATTCAGAGCTATTCCTATAGCATGGCTTTTGCAGAAGAAAAAAAACAGATGACACGACAGCTTGCAATGCAGACTGAATATTCTGCGCAGATAAAACAGCAGTATGAGGAAAAGCGCAGGCTTATCCACGATTTCAGACAACATATCAGAGTCATCAACAGTATGGTAAATAGCAGCGACAATAATGAGCTCAAGCAATATTTATCGGAGCTTTCATATGAAATTACAAGCGATAAGGGTGCTCAAAGCATTGTTTTTTGTGAAAACACGGCAGTTGACGCACTTATCAGATATTACGCCGGAATTATGGATGAAAAAGGCATCCGCTCTCAGTTTCATCTCACAATTCCGAAAAAGCTTGACATTTCGGATGTTGAACTTTGCACTGTACTTGGAAATCTGATTGAAAATGCTGTTGAAGCCTGTGAAAATCAGAACTGCGGTGATAAATCAGTTTCAGTCAGCAGTACCGTTAAAGGCTCACATTTGTTTATAGTTATCCGCAATACCTTCAACGGTGAAATAAGGAAATTTCGCAACTGCTTTATGTCCTCAAAAGGAATCAACCGTCCGGGAATAGGAATTTCCTCGTCTATGAAGATTATTAGCAACAACAGCGGTTCAATAAACATTACAAACAACGACAGTCAATTTCAGGTTGGAATCACTCTGCCGCTGAAATCCGAAACATAAAATATAATGCGATTGCAGTGAATGAATATTTATTATTCTATACATAATAACGAAGGGTTAAATTTTCCAATAGCATCAAAACAACAAAAACGCAAATCTGATGCTCTGCGGCTCTGAATTGGCTTATCTATACGGTTTGTTAACTTTCATCAATTGTGCCAAAACCGCATAACGAGAGTTGGAACCAGATTCTGAAACTGCAAAACAAAAACTGATTAAACACTGCGTTCAAACCGTTTTTTGATATAATTTTATGTATTGAACGCGGTCTGATTTTTCGCTTTTGATGCTCATTTCAGGAATCAAAATGCTCAGCCGACACTGATAATTCCAACTATTCCGTCTGCCGCATCGTCATACAGAATTATTATATCATCAAGATATATATATTTGAAAAGTCATAACAAATATATTCTAAGGGTTTGGAAACATAAATTCCAAACCCTTTTTTTATCATAGCAAAAAAGCATTATGTTTGTGAGTATTATACTAATACCTAATTAAACCCTTAAATATTTTTTGGCATATTTTCCGCCATACTTCGTGAGCTGTCCTCGGAAGGCGTCAGCCTTCCTGCGGAATCTCACTCGTCTGACAAAAAATCTGCTCAAAAATCTTATTAAGTTTTTAATTAGGTATTAGTATTAGTTGAGTTTGTGTAAACAGAAGATTTTTTATAATATCGTAATTGACACAATAAAGCAGACTGCAATTTCTTAAGTAAACTGAAGTCTGCTTTATTTTCCGTATTTTATCCCTTAATTTCCGTACCGTCGTTGAATTTAAATAGCAAAATTCCTTCACTTTGAACCGTAACCGTATCAACTACCGTCAGCCAAAGGCAATTATCAAATTCGGTGAGCAGTTCGTCACGCTTTGAAAGGTCATAAATAAAACGGTCTATTGCTTTTCTTTTTGAAAGCTTGTTTTCCTTCTGATGTTCAAGCTCATCATATCTTGATTTTGCTTTTTCATAGCGGTCAACATAGCTATTGTATCTCTCCGTATATTTTTCCTGGTCTTGAGCCGATGAAGAATTTTCGGCTATGCACTTTTTAATAAGCTCGGTAACGACTTCAAGCTCACTAAGCAGTTCTGACATTTCGCTGTCAATTTCCTTAGTATCGGTCAGAACATCTCTTGTAAGTTTGCAAGCCT
>JAQXZA010000075.1 GCA_029226955.1 Clostridia bacterium
ATCAATTTCTTTTCCATATTTTCAATTTCTCCTTAAATATCTAATCCCATCACAAAAAATCATTTCTTTTGATAGTATCATTTTCACTGCTCAATTAGTAGGAGCTGAAATTACAACAAAATCTTCATTACTGTAAGCCAGTTTTTCATCAAGTATCGCAGTTAAGTCCAAATTTTCTTCATCATCACAGAGAAGTTTTTTAAGTCTGTTTATACTTTTGAGATACATCTGTAATCTTTATACCACATTTTCATACACCTTGCTTACAATTTTCATTCTTTCAAAAGGGTATGCGTTGCCACTTCACCTTCATTCAGGCAAATTACACACCACAGTATGTCATCTCAAAATTTCAAACGCGACAATGCGACGATTTAAACTTTTGAGAATTTGTATCAGGTTTGAAAATAATATATACATACCAAAAACAGACAAAATGCCTGTTCAGAAATAATCAAATAATCAAATAATCAAAAATAATCAACAGCCTTCACGCTTGAAAACTGCAATGGCGGTTTTAAAAATCAATTTCAAATCAAGCCATAGGCTTCTATCCTGTATGTACTTTCTGTCGAGTGCCATCCAGTCTTCAAATGAAACTGAATTTCTGTCTTTCTGTACCTGCCAATAGCATGTAAGTCCAGGAATAACTTTCAGGCGTAATTTATGTACTTCATTATATTGAGCAACTTCATTAGGAAGTGCGGGACGAGGACCTACAAAGGACATATCTCCTTTTAGGATATTGACAAGCTGAGGAAGTTCATCAATATTTGTTGCACGAAGGAATTTTCCTGTTCTTGTTATTCTCGGGTCATCTTTTATCTTAAAAACAGGACCATCCATTTCATTTTGGTTCTGTAATGATTCAAGCTGTTTTTCAGCATCAATGCACATTGTTCTGAATTTGTAAAGCTTAAATTCCTTACCATCTTTGCCACATCTTGTCTGAACAAAAATAGGGTGTCCTTTTTTGTCATCACACAATATTGCGATAATTACAACCACAAATATGGGACTGAGCAAAATAATGGCTAATGAAGATGCAATTATATCAAACAACCTTTTAAAAAAACTATAAACCGGCTTTTTGACAAATTTAAAATCATCAACATCTATGTTTTCAGAAACATTTTCATCGTTTATAACCGTATATTCTTCACCGCTCATCTTTTATTCCACTACTCCCAAAGTATCAAACAATTTATAGTCTTTTTTCGTTTGCAATAAATTCCGAATAATATACACCAACCATTTTTATCCGTCACTAATTATACATCTTGTGCTTTTATGTGTCAATATTATATTAAAACACTATGCTTTTTTGTAGCACCGTACAAAAATAAATCGGGAATAAAACATAAATTCATCATAAAGGAAATTTTTGATAGCACACTTTTATTATATTGTCCTTATAATGATTTTGTAAGAATATAAAGCTCTTTTCTTATAAAATTTATTTGATTTTTTGTATCATCTCAATTTTTCGCTGGTCAATACCTAAAAAAATTGCCACAGTTTAGCTGTGGCAAAATACTTTTAATATTTAGAGCAGTAAATCAAGATATTCCCTTAGCCTCTTTTATCGGGCAAACTTTGATACACTGGTAACAGCGAATGCACTTGCTTTCATCAATTTGCGGATACTCAAAACCTTCTTTATCCTCGACCATTGATATAGCAGATTTAGGACAAATCGCATAACAAGCTGTACAGCCGCAACATTCTTCTTTTTTATCGAATAAAACTGGTATTGCTTTCATATTTTTCTACCTGACTATTTCTTTTATATAATTATTCTAATTTGGTACTATATCACTGTAACCTTAAAAACGCTTTTATTTTATCCTTTATTTTTCTCCAAAGACATTGTCTTTTAAATATTTTATCTACCTGTGCATATCCTTTCTTTGTGTAAGCGACAAAAATTTTCTTTCTCAATTCGCTATGAGCAACCGGCTGTCGCAACTGTGTATTAATTTGCATAACATGCTGAATATCCACAAGTTCTTTCTGAACGTTTCCTCCGAACCGTTCCAGCAGTTCTTCTCCTCGTACTCCATTCACAATCAAGCAAGATACCCCTTGCTTAAAATCCAATTTACCGCCATTTTCGGAAAGAAGCTGTGGATCGTACTTTTTAACACCCCAATAATCGCCAATCGTAATATCTCCCACTCTATCCGGGCAAGCATACGGGCAAGCATAGCAGCTTTCTCTGTTAATCTCTCCGTCCAGAAAGTATTTATAGTATGAAAAATCATCTCTTGTTAATTTTTCAATACTGTTATCGTTTGCAACTAACTGACCGGTTCTTCCCCAACCATATTTTTTATCCCTGAAAGTAACGCTTTTTAATTGTATTCCACTTCTTTTTTGATATTCTTCCAGAAAGGAATTAAAAAACATTTGGCTCGGAACACCGTGACAGATAATATCTATTGTAAACAGTTGTGTTTCAAGATACTTTTTAAACTTGTTTTTTACAGCATCCACCTGACACGGTGTACCCGAAAACAAGACATTTCTGCCTGATTTCAGCATTTCTTCCATACTGTCCAAACATTCCCAAAGGTGACTTTGCACATACTTTGAGCCTTGCAAAATGATTAGATTTTCTTTTGCATCAATCACAGTGTGAAACACATGGGCTTTGCCATCATTAAATTTCATGCAAGCACCTGCTACGACACCTCCACGTTCTAAAAACTCATGTGCCACAGCAGAAAAAATACCGCCGGAAGTGGAGTGACTCAGTTCTTCCTTATCGGTATTACAAGCTGCATAGCATATCGAACTGCCACTATCAGTACTTTCACTTTTTTTCTTTGCAAAACGGCAGACATTTTTACAAGCCCCACAGTCAACACAAATTTCTGTGTTAATTTTTGGATAGATAAAACCTTTTTCGTCTTCTTTCATTACAATAGCCTGTTTAGGACAAACAGTCATACAGACACCGCAACCGCAACAGGCATCGTTGCTTTGATAAACTTTTTCCATAATAAACCTTCCTTTATTTAATGACTGGCAATCTGTACTTATTATCGTTTTTTTATCTTTTTAACCATTTTCAGAACTTCCTTAAACATCGGATGTTTCATATAAATCAGAACAAACAGTCCATTGCATACCAAAGTACAGACAAGAGTTTTTACAATCAGAATACCAAACCCTGAATCAGGAATCAAATTGCAGATTTGACCAGTGATAAATGTTACCACCGTTATTACACCGGCATACAGCAATAAATCTATTATGTATTCCTTAAATTTGCCGGGAAAAATCATAGTAAAAACATTATGAATAAGCCAGGGTAAACTGATAAAAAAGATACTGATAATAGTGGACAGAACAATACCATACAAGCCTATGAAATGTACCATAGCAAGATTTAATGCAAGATTCACCAAACCTGAAATAAGAGGGCGGAAACGATCTTCGTGCCAGATACCAGCTGCATTTTTATAAACACTCAAAAGCTGAATGGTCATATTTCCTGCAAAATACAGGCAAAACAGAAGAACGAAATTATTATCCAACATTAGTTTTTCTCCTACCCATACCTTCATCAAAGTCTGATACAGGCAGAACAAACCACAGATGACAAAGCCAATAACCCAATATGTAATGAAAGACAGCTTTTTGAAATCCTGATAGTTCTTTTCTTTCGATTCCGTCACCATACTGTTTCCACTTCCGCCAGCAACAGCATTAAAAATAATCATTACAATTCCGGACAAAGATGTGATAATGTAGAAATAATTTTGATAAATTGCCAACGCCGTTAAACCAATAAATGCAGAAATCACTATTGTATCCGCAAATCCGACAATAGTTCCACCTAACTTTGAGGTAAACAAATCTTTGATACGCTTGTTAATTTTCTGTTGTTCTTCTTTTGAGATTTTCCCCTTTGGATTGTATTGCGGGTACATCTTTTTTGATAAGTAAGCAATAATGATATTATTTAATACCTGAGTTACCAGGATAACAATAACATAAAGATAATAATTGTGCAGCAAAGCCAACACAAGAATCTGAATAGCATATTTGATACTATCGGTGATAATGGTAACTTTACTTATCACATCTGTTCTCTGATAAGCATTAAAAATGCTGTTACGGTAGGCAAACAGCCAATATGTAAGAACCGTTGCCGCTAAATTCAAAAGATACAGAATATATATATTGATGTCCGACGGAACATTTCCCTTTATTAGTTTTGGCAAAAAAGGCAGAACAAGCAATCCACCTACAAGCACTACACCGCCGATTATACGATAATAAAAACGATACAGGTGCATCAATGCACATATTTTTTCATTGTCATCTTCAGCGATTGGTTTATACATAGAGAAAGTCATTGCAGAACCAACTCCCAGTTCTGCCAGATTCAATACCTGAAGAATAGATGTAAAAAGGCTGTTTAATCCAAGATACTCTACACCAAGCCAGTAAATCATCGCCGTCCTCATTATAAACGGCAATGCCAAAGCATAAATTTTCAAAACAAAACCAAAGACTACATTTCGTGCAGCATTTTTAGTTCTTTCTATTTTCATCTAATACCTCTTTCAACAGACAGTCTGCAAAGTATTCTTTTGTGTTTTCCCTTGCCTTCTGAATTTTCTCATTAACGGTCTGATAATTAATATCAAACAAACCGTCAATTTTTTCTTTATAATTTTCGGTACAAATCTCACGATCCTCCAATTCAAAAGCTTTAAAAAGACTTCTTACACGGTCATCTACGACGGCAGAATTATTGCGTTTTTTTTGGATACGATAAAATGGTTTGTTAAAAATTATTGAGAAAGCTGATCCGTGAAATGAGCCGGACAGCACTGCTTTTGAATAATACACCAAAGACAAAAAATCCTCAACACCTGAAACCTTTGCCCATTTTAAGTTCTTTTCTTTTATAAAATAAGACTTCCAGGCGGTGTTCACATATACCACAGGCAAATTCAGCATATCACCATACCAGCTTGCAATTTTAATTGATTCATCATTGCAATCTACTGAATAAAAAAAGATGTAATCTCCTTGGATAATCCTTTTTGACATAATCTGTTCCCATTGAGATGCCGTAAGCAGAAATGTCGGATCAACGTGAGTTTGAATATCTTTCAGACCACATTCTTCAAGCATCTTTTTTGCAATATTCTCCCTCACTGATATTCCCTGAAATTCACTAAGTGTTTCACAAATCTCTTTGGATTCGGATTCTGTCAAATTCAGATCCACACCGCCCATACTTGCGGAATACGATAATTTACAGGGAGTGTTTATATTTTTCAACATATAAACAGGGTTATAATCTTTTATTCTTATATTCCAAATCTGGTCGCTTCCGCATACAATAACATCATATCTGCTTAATTCCAGTTGATTAATATTTGCCGTTACTTCTTTTGGATACAGATTCATTCTGGACTTACGAAATTCGTCAAAATTACGTATTCTGTTTACACGCTTTGATTTAATTGTAAAGAAAATATAGATATTTTTCAGTACATTTCTGAAAGAATCATTATCAAAATACAGTGCATACATTTTCTCCTGCAATGTAGGACGATAGTTGATAACATAACATTCTTCCGAAAAATTATCCGTCAAAAACCGATTTAACGCATATGCTTGAAGTGCAGATCCATAGTTATCTGCAGCGTGGTAGGTTATTATTCCGATTTTTAGTTTTTTTTTCGCATCCATAGTTTTCTCCTTAACCAGCGTTTTGCTAAACTTACTATCTATTCAAGTGAAATATATTTATCATCTTCATCTGGAAGTTTGTTTCTTATTGCATTTGCTGACAGATTTCTGAATTTTTTTAAGCTTACGAATAATTCTCTTTCTCATAGGGGTCTTTATAAAATGCTTAAATGCCACATTCAGCCCCTTTTCTTCAATCATTTTCCAAAATTCATCTCTGTTCTCCGGTCTGCTGTACGCCTTAATAAATGGACCTTGCATATAATCATCAATGTTTACTTGCTGCGACACACAATCTTCTTTCACATCAAGAAACCAGTCATCACCCTTATCGGTCTGTACTAAAACCAAAGATACACCTTTATTATCGTTAAATTCAGGAGCAGCATCATTGATTCCCCACGCATCAGCAATCGTAATATCTCCGGGCAAATCAACACTTCTGAAATAACATTTGTAACAACTTTCTCTTGCTGTTAATCCACTATAAAAAGTCTGTGCATAATAGGTACTGTCTATTTCCTTATTTTGTATTGATAAGGTTTCCCAATTAGCTTCCCAGCCATACTTTTTCTTATTCCTGAAATTAATTGCGGATACCTTTCCTTTATGCTTCTGTTCCTGCATTTTTATATAGTCCCGCAAAATTCTTGGACTCGTCACATAATGACATACAATACAAATTGTATAAAGCTTTTCTGTATTTACCCCGGACAAAAAGTTTAACAAACCTTTAATCTGACATGCAAACCCTGAAAAACACACATATCTGCCCTTTTCTAAATCATCACGAATACACTTAAACGTATTTCCTAAATTGCTTTGAACATACTTGGAACCTCTGAAACTATCCCTGTCTTCTGATGATTCAGCTCGCTGGTGTCTTGCAACCAGATTTTCATCCATCATACATCCATATACTACACCACCACGTTGTAATATCCAATCAGATAAAAGCGTAAATGCTCCTCCTGACCGTGATTCCATTCTGATATGATTGTCTTTATGTTTAAGAATGTATGCTTCTTTCATTCCTACCACCACTTCTTGTCCTATACTATTACCTTTTCCAACCTTTAATCTTATTATAAACTTCATAATATACTGTCAGACCAAAAGACCACTTTAACTTAATCATAAATCGTTGTATCTTTTGTCCGAACTTCATTTTTTTATTATTGCATAAAGCAGCAAGCAAATACTCCCTGTATTCCGAACTGATAAATGAAGATATATACTTCCATTTATCACGAAATTTCAGATTACAATCCGGCTTTTCAATGTTCTGCAAACTATTTATAGTCGTCATTCCTATAAATTTCTTAATTTTGCAAATATATGGTTCTTTATAAAGGTTATTATTTTTGTAAAGTTGTACTAATTGATTATCTAATCTTCTTCTTCTGTTGAGTTCATCATCAATAAATTTTTGTGTCAAACTATCAGAACACCTGTAAAAATATGAATATCCTACCTCTGCACTGAGAAAAATCCGTTTACAATAACAAAGATATTTACAGTTAAATGAAAAATCTTCTCCCAGAGAAAGACTTTCATCAAACATTATACCATTATTCTTAATAATTTCTGTTTTATATACTTTATTCCAAATATAGTGCAGAAATGCAGCTTTATTAGACTCATTCATCTCCTCTAACAGTTCTTGTTCGGTTCTATCTCCACTTATTCCAACCTGAATGGTTCTGATACATTCAAGATTTTCATTTAACAACTGAGCATTATAGATTCCAAGATCAAAGTCTTTATGGATAATCTCATCGACAGGAAGGACTTCATCATCAGAATCTGCAAAACGAATATACTCTCCTGTCGCAAGCTCAATTCCTTTATTACGGGCAGCCGATGGACCCTGATTTTTCTGATGAAAGACCTTTATATTCTGATTAGTCTTACCATATCTGTCACAGATTTCTCCGCTTGAATCTTTGGAGCCATCATCGACAAGAATCAGTTCCCAGTCATAGCTTTTAATTTTACAAATTGATTGAATACAGTTTTCAAGATATTTTTCACAGTTATACACAGGAACGATAAATGATACCTTCAATCGCTTTTCCTCCTATATTATTCACCGTATAATTTTAATCCCATTTTTTTCTGATATTGCACAGACCATATCATTGCAATAGACATAATATACATCATAAATGTACGGTCATAAAGCATATTTCCAGTCAGGGAATATAAAAGACAAAATATCTGAAATAAGCTCGAAAACATATAAACATCTGCCAAGTCGTCATTCTTCTTCTCATCTGTATTCTGAAAAACAACAGATCTTGAACTTATTATAGCATTTTTGAGTGAAACAAACATTGATATTACTGTAATAATAAAACCAACTATTCCCGTTTCACAAAGCAACTGAATATACACGTTATGACAATCAAAATAACCGTATGTATGTGCTGTATTTGTATCAATAAATCGAAATCCAAACCAACCAATTCCAAACAATGTATTTTCCTTAAATGACATAATAGCATACTTCCAGAAATTGAATCGACCCATACTAATATCTCCGGAATCATCAAACAGTCTTATAAATGTTGCATTCAACTCTGGAATGAAATACATTGCAACCATCAATATACTGAGCAGTAAAACTGCAATGCCCAAAAAATAAATAAACTTGTTCTTTATATTACCTTTCATTCCAAAGAAATAGCACAATACAATCGCAAGCAAAGAAAATAACAAGTGTCCACGTTTAGTAGTAAGCAAAATTGCTATAACAAGGCAGCTAAGCCAGAATATGTCACTTTTAGTTACTTTCTCGCTTAATTGAAGTTTTCTGAAAATCTTTGCAACTGAAATAGTCAAAGCAACAACAATATATATCGCATTAGCAGAGTGGTTAGCAGCTAATCCTGCAACATATGCTGTTGTTCCTTCATTTGTTCCATTCGGATAATAGCCCCAAAAAGAATACTGAAATGCTCCCATTTCAGGAATAAAGAGGAACAGAATGGTTGTCAATGCATAAATAGTTCCTATAATCTGAGCTGTGCTGATAGCAGATTTTATCCATCCCGTTGATTTTATTAACGCTATTGCCGCAATAAAAGCAGACAGATAATTCAGCAACGACTGCCAATAAATCTGATGTGCTATTATCTGATTGTTATATAAAGAAATAATCAGTACCAGTATCCATGTGCCACAGATATAAAGTGCCTTTGGTTTACGAAAGTGTTTCAGCATAATCAATCCTGATAAAGCAATATGAAACAAACAAATTATGTTGCCAAATATGTTGCCAAACAAAATATTAATCTGTTCATAGAAATAAAAATACAGGACTATTGAGGTAGCCAATAATTTTTCTATTGTTATATTTACTTTAAATGAATATCGCATTTTTTCACTTTCTTTCCTTTGCTATCATTTCTAAGTACTCTTCTGCCGGTTTTCGATAAGTCAGAATCCTGTTCTTTATGTTTTCATATTGAATATCTTCATAATCAAAGTCAACCGGAGGTTTCTCGCTTGATAAAATCCGATCATTCAGCCCCAGTTTGTCCAATAATTCAACCACTCTGGAACTTCTTCCCGGCGTAGTCACAACATAGAAATCCTTTTGATAGATTAAAGAGAAAGTAGAGGCATGAAAAGAATTTGTGACTACAATTTGTGAATGTTTAATATATGATAAAAACTCCTGAGGCGAAATACCATCTCTCGGGCAATATTCTTCTATTTTATAAGGCCATTTATGAGGGCCTGATATAACTTTAATTTTTAATTTCTTACGCTCGCTCAGTTCCTTCACCGTTTTGAATAATGTGTCATTTGATCCGGGATTATCTAACGCATAAACTAACAGATATGGTTCTGTTTCATTCCATTCACTGAGTTCAATTTCTTCATAGCAATCCGCATCTAAAAGTAATGTCGGATCTATACATATATCTATTTTTTTCTTAGAAACTAATTCCAGTTCTTCCTTTTTCTCCACTTCTCTTAAAGAAATAAAATCAAGCCTGTCCATCAGTTTTTCTAACTGTTCTCTGTTCTCAGCCACATCAAGCTCACACGCACTGATTGCGTATGTAGCACGTACTATATCCTCGTTTCCAAAATCCAGAAAATATGCAGGGTCCAGTTCGTCATTAGTTAAGTTTGGATTCCATAATTGATCACTTCCTGAAATGTATATATCACACTCAGGAGGATTTGACCTAAGTTCTTCTATGGATTTATACTCTTGTGATAAGTTCAGGTATTTTTTACAAAATTCCTCAAAATCGTGTTTTTGTTTAAGTCTTCCACTACGGGAATCCCAGTTTAAAACTGCACGTACAGCAGATTTTGCAGCCTTTACCAATTTTTTCTTTTTATTTAAACCGCTATTACTCTGCAATGTTTTATAAGCTACTGTTATAGGATTCTGATATTTACAATATCTATAATCCTTATAGCTTGGTTGATAATTTATTACTGTAACATAATGCCCCATAGATTCCAGTTTTTTCTTTAAAGCAACACATTGCAGTACTGCTCCACAATTCCACGCCATCTGGAATGTTATTATTCCTATTTTCATTATTATGACCATACCTTTCCGCTTTGTTACAAGGCAAAAAATAAATAAAAATCGCTTGTAGCAAAGCTAAGTGAAATTTGTTATAGTAAAAGTCGTTGAATATTTCCTGATGAATAAACAGATAAATGCTTATAATAACATTAGCAGCAGTATGATTTTATCTATAATTGCAATAGGAAATCTCATTGACGTTTACTACATAATGTAATTGAGGAATAAAACATCGGATTACTGTTTACAACGTTCTGAAAAAATGAACTCTTTTACTAGTTTTTCCATACCCCATATAATTGCGACATTTTACTGATACTAATATCATTTCTTCCTTCGGCGACATTACTATCATTTAAACTTGCTATGCCCTCTAATGTGGGCGGCTGTGCAAAAATACAAGGTACCCAGACAACCGGCAGATTCATTTTTATCTCCATAAATTTAAGCCATATATCATCTGTACCCGGACATATATCCATAAATTTTTCAAAATCAAAAGCCTCATTGCTGAAACAGCATTTTGGATACAAGACACCTCCTACTCCAACAGCAATCAAATCACGACTTGGCTTTCTGACAGACCTGCACTCTTTTTTCCAGTCTTTATACGGTGCAAAAGACCCATCAGGTTTTCGGATAATTTTATGTACTCTTCTTGCACAAATTGAATCGGGATACTTATTATGCGTTTTCATCAGAGATTCTATTGTATTTTTGGGATATACAGAATCATCATCTACGGTTATTATTACGGCGTTTCTTTCTTCCTGCATTACATAATAATATTTCTTGTGCGGTTTAAGGTTTAACTTATCATCAAACTTATATTCCACACCAAATTGTTCTAACTCTATCATTTCAGGAGTCAGCATATCCCTTGTTGTATCACTTCCAAGAAAGACGACAATTCTGTCCGGCTTATATGTCTGAAACAACAGACTTTTTAAACACCAATGTATGTTTTTAAATCTTGGAGGAAATGAAGTCAGTGAAACTACCACTCTTTCTGAACGTTTTTCTTTGTTCAGACCATTTTTTAATGTTCTTGCAGCATTGCGTTTAATAAGAATCTTGTTAGGAAGAAAATAGAACATTCTTTTTACCACGCCACTTAATCCATTTTGCCTCATCTCTACACGCAGTCGTTCTATTCTTCCCATACACCAAATTCCTTTCTTTTACTTATTGATTATATTTTTATAAACATCAAATATATTGTTCGCATTTATCTTTTTTGTAAAATGTTCAGTCGCAAACTGCTGTCCATTATAAGCACACAATGATAAAATATCCCGATGATTATAATAATACACTATTTTTTCGGACAAACTACTGGTATTGTTCTTATCATATAGCAAACCTGTAACTCCGTCCTGGACTAATTCAGGATTTGCACCGCAATTACTCGCAATTACCCCAAGACCCGCATGCATATATTCGGCTGTAACTCTTCCAAAACCCTCCGCCTTAGAACACATTAAGCCTACATGGTAATTTTGAAGACGATCATACACATCGTCCTTTGCCCCCAAAAGATTAACCTGATTTTTAAGTCCTAATTTTTCAATTTCTGCCGTCAGAATATCAATATATTGCTTACTGCTCCAACCTATAATGTCTAATGTGACTTTTTTTCGGATTTGTTCAGGCAATAAACTGATTGCCTGAACAGCCTGCATCTGACCTTTATTTGGAATAATACCCCCGACAATAACCATTTTCATTGTGTCAAATGTACTCAATTTTTCAGGATCAGTTCTTTTTATCAATTCAGAGTTTACACCATTATAAATTACTTCAACTTTTTGCTCTGACAGACCACGTGAAACCCAACTGTTCTTTACAGCCTCAGAAATAGCAATAAATTTTGTAACATTATTATTCAAGAACTGCATATAATTTTTTCTATATGACCAACACTTAAAATCAGCATCTCCAAATTCTCTTATATGCATTATATTTGGAATTTTGTATTTGGCTGCCAATTCAACACCTATGTCTGTTCTGGTAACATTGGTATGAATCAGATCTATTGTCGTAAAGTCAATTTGTTTTTCTATCATTTTAATTGCAGAACCACGTTTAAGATAATACTTGATTCCGCAAAGCACATATTTAATCGGAATTTTCCACCAGGTTATCGGTGAATTTTGCAATGCACTTGCATAGCACGAAACAATGGTCTGAATACCTTTTTTTTCCAGACGGTCATTCAACTCACTTCTTCCGCTTGTACACACTACAATGTCAATATCAAATTGTTCTTTCATTGTAACAACGACTTCTTCAAATGACTTTATTGCCCCACTCTGAGTCAATTCGTCTGCAATATATAAAACTTTCATATTTCCTCTTCTTAATTCACGTTGCCGACTGTTCAGCAACCGTCGTTATAGATGCTTTTGTTGTCGCCCAGGCATAAAAAGGTCTGACGTAATTTATAGTAAGCGAAGCTAACCAAATCGCACATTTTTTCGGCATACAGTGCCAAAATTGAGCGTAGATTTTTTTTGATTTCTTCCTTGAGTCTTTCACCATAGGATCATTTTTCCATGGTGTCCTGGATCGATAATCGTTGTAAAAACTGAAATATGGATGATCACTATTCTCCACCCACATTCTTTTCTTTACATAAAAGCAAGTTGTGGCATGAACAATCGCCGGTTTTTCTTTTGCTTCGGCTATTTGTTGTTCAGTATAGTAGCTAACCGGCTTTTTCATTTTCATAACATCACGATAATCAAACAAGTAGATAGAAGTCAGCATATTATATCTTGGATGAAGTAATTTCAAATGCCCATAGAATGCCATATTCATTAAATCTTGCTCTAAGAAATACATAATATGCTTTCCGTCTGCATTTTTAAGTACTAAATCCAACAACTGCTTACCGACATTCAATTCTCTCCACTTTTTCAAATCAATTAAATACATTCCGGCATTGCAATACTTTAAGTCTTTTGGTCCATGCAAAACTTTGTCCTGAATTGCTCTACCAACACAGTCATATACTCCTGCAACATATTCATTATCAGAAAACTGTGTGTTATACATTTCGCTGATAGAATCCATAATAAGAGTATCACTGTCAAGGCTAAGCACTCTGTCCACACTTTCAGGAAGTATTTCACCCAGTGCCATTCTTGCATATGTTCTGCCTAAATTCATTTTTACCCCAGGATACACTTCTTCCTGAGTGGGCATTTTTATAAAAATCAATTCACGATTGAATTTATCTGTAATTTCCCGAAGTCTGCTTTTATTCACGTCAGAAATATGGTCTTCTACAACATACACTGTAATATTATCCGCATCGGTGTTACTTTCACACAATGATTCGATTGCGACACCACACATTTCAGAAAAGAAATCACTACTATAATAAACTACGTTCATTTTCAAGCTCCCAACCAATATATTATTAGAAAAACGATATTGACACCGTGCAGATTTTTAAAAACAAATTACTGTTACAGTAGTCAATATTTATGCAACATCATCTGTATTATTGCTGTAATTCCTTCTCTGAATTGTGTAGAAGGTTTCCACCCTGTATCTGCTGTTATTTCAGAAATATCGGCACATAAGTACATCACTTGTTTTTCACCATACGGAATATCTCCTATGCCCAGTTCTGAACCAGGAGCAACAACGTCCCTCAACTCCATAATGTACTCTTTTAATGGTTTTGCCTGACCGCTTCCCAACACATAAATCTTACCGTCAATCCCTTTTTCTCCAATAAGACGGAAAGCCTCAGCCGCATCTCCACTATACAGATAATCCCACATTTGTTCGCTTGGTGTGAACTTCGGCACTTCACCGTTTTTCAGCTTGTTAATTGTTGACATCACCATACTTTGAGAACCGTCTTTTAAGCCATATACGCTCAAAATTCTTACCCAAATATGCTTAATTCCCAATTTATGTGCATATTCTCTTGTCATCTGTCCGGCACAAAGTTTTGCAATACCATAACCCATCTCAGGAAACGTTGGCGTATCCGGTTTCAGCACACATTCTACACGACCATATTCCGCTTGTGAACCTGCACCGATAAAAGTATGGCATCCAAATTCCTTTGCCGTATTAACAGCATCTAATGAATATCTGACATTCAGGTTTTGAAGATACAAATCATTTCGTGCAGCACCTGTTGTGCCTGACCACGCAAAGTGATAAAACACATCCCATTGTTTCCCGGTTTTATTTTTCAGATTATTCAATTCAGATAAATCACAGTATTCTTTTGTTACCAAAGGGTGAGAAGGGATATTACAATTCCTTACGGAGTCTTTTCTGCACAGAACCAGCACCTCTATGTTATTATCTATCAATTCCCGAATAAGTGCTGATCCGACTGTGCCGGTTGCCCCGGTAAGAATTGCACGTTTTATTTTTTTCTCTTTTTCTATATTATGGACTTTATCTGCAAGTTCTTTTTTGCTTTCCACTTTCACGAGAAATCATCTTCCTTTTATTATCTCATTATCCTTCCTGAACCGTCACCAGCCATCAATTTTTCCACTTCTGCTACGGACACCCTATTAAAATCGCCCTCAATGGAATGTTTCAGTGCAGATGCCGCCACAGCAAAATCAATTGTTTCCTGCATTGACTTGTTATTCAGCAGAGAATAAATCAGACCTGCACCAAAGCTATCTCCACCGCCAACCCGATCAACTATGTGCAGATGATAATTCTTGGAAAAATAGAACTCTTTTCCATCATACAACATTCCCGACCAGTCATTGTCGTTTGCCGAAACAGATTTACGAAGTGTAATTGCAACTTTATTAAAGCCAAATTTATCCATCAACTGCTTTGCAACAGATTTATATCCTTCTTTATCGAGCTTTCCACCACATATATCTGTGTTCTCTGCCTCAATATTGAATACATTCTTTGCATCTTCTTCATTTGCAATACAAATATCAACATAATTGCAAAGTTCACTCATAGCTTTATTGGCTTCTTCTTTCGTCCAGAGTTTTCCCCGATAATTAAGATCACAGGACACTATAAGTCCCTTTTCTTTTGCTGCAATACATGCCTGCTTACATATCTCAACCAAATTTTTCTTCAGAGCCGGAGTTATTCCTGTAAAGTGAAACCATTCTGCCCCTTCAAAAATAGAATCCCAATCAAAGTCAGATGCTTCCGCTTCCTGAATTGAGGAATGTTCCCTGTCGTATATGCAAACGCTCCCACGCTGGCTTGCACCTTTTTCCAGAAAATATATACCAAGACGATTTCCGCCATATACGATTTTTGATGTATCTACTCCGAAACTGCGGAGAGAATTCACTGCACCTTCTCCGATTGCATTGTCCGGCAGTTTAGTAACAAACGCTGTATCAACTTTAAAATTCGCAAGTGAAACTGCTACATTTGCTTCTCCGCCACCGAATGTAGCCTGAAGCTGATCATTCTGAAATAATCTATAGTAGCCGTTCGGTGCAAGTCTAAGCATTATTTCTCCAAATGTAATAACTTTGCTCATTTTACTTACGCTCCTCTATAACATCTATCACTGATAGAATAAACTGCCATAGCCTGTAAATATAAAAAACTACTGCACATCATAATGTGTAGGTGTGATAAAACTCAGTCTTATCATCTTTTGTATCTCTTTAAGTTCCTCAGAAATCAAAACATTTCTATTGATCGTCTGCCTGGAAAAATCATATTCCAGTTGCTTGTCATAATAGTTTGCGTCCTGATGTATTGAATAACCATCCATACCTGCTATTGCTACTTCCTTTACGCCAACTGCTACAAGAAGTTTCAAAAGCATAAGTCCTGAATTATCAATAATGTCCGGATTCTGCAAAGCAAAACTCGCAAAATTTACAACATAATCGGTCTGCACACAATCCTGCATATTTGAAGTCGTGATACACTTTGCCTTAGTTCTGCCTTGTATTTTATTGAACCGCCTCATATTACTGCTAAAAACATAGTCTGGTTCAAAGTCCTCTGCGAGAAAATTTACAGCAATGGAAACCGTATTGTACTTTTTGCACTCATCAATCACCGTTTCCCTGTAATCAGTCATTGTACGTCCCGGTGCCAGCATAACTACTCTTTTTCCGGCTAATTCTATTGTAAGCTGATTGATTGCGTCCTTATCATCAACATAGTTTTCCTGATACTTGCGATAGTATTTTTCAGCCCGTTCCTTACTGAATTTTGCTTTCTCATCTTTTGGTATTCCTTTCAATAATTCGTGAAAAGATTTTACTGTCAACGAGTCCTTTTCGGCAAGATATATGGCATAATTCGGATGACAGCCAGTAGAAGCTGAAAGATACAATGGCAATGAATATCCCCAAAACTTTGTTTTATAGATGTCGTTCAGATATTCATCCATAATTTCCAGCATTGGCTCAATTTTATAATGTGTGTCATAGTTTTCATTCATATATTCAGCAAAAAGTTCAAGATTCAGATTTCCTGCTCCACGCCCCATACCAAACACACAGGCATCAATGATAAGATCTCTTTTAAGGTTCATTTCCACAAGTGCCTCCGCATTGCCGAAAGCCTGTTGAAGATTATTGTGTGCATGATAGGCAAGTATGATTTCTTCAGAAAGATTGTTGTCTGCCAGATATACAAGCCTGAGAAACTGTTTCCTTTTTATCACACCAAAGCTGTCAACGATTGATACTGAAAACGGATGGAGCTTATTAAATTTTTCAATACCCTCAATAAACTCCTTATCCGTATATAGATCTGTACCAACAAAATTTACGCAAACGAAATATCCGAGTTCCTGTATTCGTTTACAATACTCATATGCTTCATCTATCTTTTCCTTTTTGAAGATAATGCGAATGCCATCAATTGAAGAACCATCGCACACAGCAATCCTATCCAGTGGGATTGGTGCACTCATATCAATCATTCCCACATACAGCATACCTTCTGATTTAGGCTGAATCACATTCGTTATAGAGGCAGTGTCAGGAAAAATTGATTTATCCGGGTCATATAAATCACCCTTGATAAAACCAACCTCAAAAATCTCAATGCCGGTTTGTGCTATTTTTCTTCCAAATCCTTTAATTGTTTCTGCTCCAAACCGCCAGTCATTTATATAGCCTCCATCCCGCAATGTACAGTCTAAGAGATATACTTTACTCAAATTTTTTTCCTCCTAAAATGTCAAAAAGAAACAAAATACAATACTTTTATTCTTTGATTAAAGGAATAAACATCTGCTTCTCCAGTTCTTCACGTGGCAGGAAAGGTGCCAGATCCTCCAGCGGAGGACTTACTAATGTTCCGTCCGGCAGTCGCTTAGTGCTGCTCTTAGGCTCCCAGACCTGTACCGTATCTGTGAATATTTCAGTAAACACCGGGCCATCTGTTTTCAGGACTTCATCTACAACTGCTTTCATTTCTGCATTGCTGTGTGCAGAGAAATATTTATAGCCAAACGCTTCCGCAATTTTTTTAAATTCCGGAAAAGACAGATCTCCTGATTCCTCTCCGATACCCACAAAGTTCTTATTAAACAGATTCGTCTGTGTGATTCGGATAGAATGATAGCCATTATTGTTAATCAGGAAAATTTTAATTGGTAATTTATTAGTTATAACAGTTTGAAGTTCCTGAAGGTTCATCATAATACTGCCATCACCTTCCAGACAGATAGTATCCTTTCGTCCACCTCCGATACAGGTACCGATAGCAGCGGGCAGACCGTATCCCATACTTGCAATGGCACTGTTATTTGCCATACGACTACCCTTTTGAATTACATAAGCCTGATTACCAACCACGCAACAGGCACCATTCGATACAGCAGTAAGGCTGTTTTCAGGAAGCTGACTGCTCAGATAGCGAACAAACGCATATACATTTGCGGTTTCTCCGTTTTCTTCCCACTGATGCGGCTGAACTACCGGATAATCTCTTTTCCAGTGCTGACAAGTTTCGTTCCAAATACCACCTGCACTGACAGGTGCTTGTGCAGCAGCGTCCAGTTTTGTCAGAAAATCCTTTGCGTCTGCCCAAATCGGCATTTCAACATGAATTGTCGGCTTTTTCAATTCAGCCTGGTCAATATCAACCATAATCACCTCAGCCTCACGAGCCCAGGTTTTCCAGTTATAACCTACCTGACGAATGGAAATACGAGTACCAACAGCCAAAATCAAATCCGCATTCTGAATTGCCCAGTTACCCGGACGATCTCCCATATTGCCGGCACGCCCACAGTAAAGCGGATTTTCATCTTCAATAAGGTCAACTGCATTCCAATAAGTTACAATAGGGATATTCAGTTTCTCCGCTACGGAACGGAAGGCTTCATATCCTCCTGACAGACGTATTCCATATCCGGCATGAAAAACAGGACGTTTTGCATTACGGATTTTTTCCAGAACTGTATTTATTGTTGCTTCATCTACGGCGGGAGGCAACTTTGCATCATCTACTGCCGGATCATACCCTTCCAGTTCATCTGTTTCAATGTATCCTCCCTGATAATTGACAGGAATATCAATCCATACAGGCCCCGGACGACCGGTCGTTGCCAAATGCCATGCTTTTTCCAAATGATAGCGGATTGTCTTGGGATCTTCAATCATTACCGCATATTTGGTCATTGGAGTAACAGACTTCACAATGTCATATTCCTGATCACCCATTGCACGCAACGGAGTTTCAGTAAATTGCAGAGCATAGCGAGCTGTCGTGTCATAACGTACCTGACCGGAAATAATAAACATCGGTATAGAATCCAGCCAACCGCCAACAACGCCAGTCAATGCGTTAGTTCCACCAGGCCCGGTGGTAACACACACAGCAGCAATTTTATTGTCAAGACGAGCATAGGCTTCCGCTGCAATCGCACACGCCTGTTCATGATGATTGTAGGTTACTTTTAATCCTTCCTTGTGTCCAAGTGCATCATTCAGGTGCATAGCTCCGCCACCCACTATACTAAATACATCAGTTACCCCGTGAGCAACAAGGAAATCTGCAACATAATCAGCTAATCTCTGTTTCATTATAAACTCCTCCAAAACAAGTATTTTATTGACTCACTGCCTCAATAATCGTCTTGGACATATAATCAATCATCTCATCAGTCATTCCGGGATAAACACCAACCCAAAAAGTATTGTTCATAATAAAGTCAGTATTTGTCAACTCACCCACTACACGATACGCATCGGTGCCACGAATCTGATCAAAGCAAGGGTGTTTTATCAAATTGCCGCTAAACAGCAGTCGTGTCTGAATATTGTGGCTCTCAATATATCTGATCACATCGTTACGTTTCAGATTGCTCTCTGGTTTAACGGAAATCAGGAATCCAAACCATGACGGACGGCTATTTTCAGCCGGTTCAGGCAAAATCAGTTTGTCAGCAACTGGTTCCAGTGCTGTACGAAGACGATCCCAATTATGACGGCGACGCTCAATAAAAGTCGGAAATTTTTTGAGCTGTTCACAGCCAACGGCTGCCTGCATATCAGTAACTTTCAGATTGTAGCCAAAATGGCTGTACACGTATTTGTGGTCGTAGCCATTGGGCAACTCGCCGAACTGACCATCAAACCTATGACCGCAGAAATTATCCTGACCCGACGGACAAATACAGTCACGTCCCCAATCACGAAAGGACAGAATCAGTCTATTCAGCTTTGGGTTATTTGTATAAACGCAGCCTCCCTCTCCCATCGTCATATGATGCGGTGGATAGAAGCTTGATGTAGCAATGTCACCCCAAGTACCAGTGAAACGAGTTTCACCATCAATAGTATATTGAGTGCCGAGAGCGTCGCAGTTATCCTCAACCAACCACAGATTATGTTTATCACAAAATGCTTTGACCGCAGACAAGTCAAAAGGATTGCCTAATGTGTGGGCAATCATTACCGCCTTGGTCTTTGGAGAGAGTGCAGCCTCCAACTTGGTAACATCAATGTTATACTGTGGAACAGTTACATCTACAAAAACAGGTACAGCACCATACTGAATAGCCGGAGTAACTGTTGTAGGAAAACCGCAGGCAACCGTAATAATTTCGTCGCCTTTTTTAATTTGCCTATCTCCCAGTTCAGGGGCGGTAAGTACCATAAATGCAATAAGGTTTGCAGAAGAACCACTATTCACCAGATGTGCATACTTTACACCAATCCATTCCGCAAACTGCTTTTCAAACTGATCAGCAAAGCGACCGGTTGTCAGCCAAAAATCCAGTGTTGCATCTGTAAGGCTACACATTTCCTTCTCATCAAAAACACGGGAAGCATAGCTTATACGGTCACCTGGTTTAAACTCATCTTTTTTTTCCTTAAAATCATGATAATATTCTGCAACAAGTGCTTTGATTTGTTCACGTGCCTCTGCTTCATTTTTCCAATCAGACATCTTTAACCCTCCATTATTTTCTTTATATTTCGATAACAATTTTTCCGAATAAATTTATTCACAACACATTACTTTCTGAAAATAACCTGTTACCTGATTTCTATTCATTCTACATTCAGAAATTCATCAATTTCCCTGTCCATACAAGCTCTTACGTCTTTGCCATCAATCCAGCACTTGCTCCATTCCACAACCATTTCAATAGCCTTATCAAGATTCCAATGTGGCTTCCAGCCAAAAGTTGTCTTAATCTTAGAACAATCCAGTTTCAGAAAATTTGCCTCGTGAGGACCACCGTCATAGCGATTTATCCACTTTATACCTTCTCCCCATTTATTAACAAACAAATCTACCAATGCACCTGTCTGGAAACAGTCCACATCATCTGGACCAACGTTGTAATATCCGGCATATTTTACATCTTCATACTGCATTGCTGCAATCATCAGGTAGGCATACAAAGGTTCAAGAACGTGCTGATATGGAC
The DNA here is from genome assembly GCA_029226955.1 of Clostridia bacterium. Lineage (GTDB taxonomy): Bacteria > Bacillota > Clostridia > Oscillospirales > Acutalibacteraceae > UBA1213. The sequence goes on from JAQXZA010000075.1 coordinate 21,159, forward strand.
GAGTTGAAAATGGATTGCGAACCACAATATCCTCGTGCCTGATAGCTGCACGAACACAGTCAGGAATAATACGATCGTTGGCAAAATCGCCCCCTCCGATTACATTACCTGCCCGTGCCGTAGAAATTGCAACGTGACCATCACCAAAAAAACTGTTTTTATAAGAATGTGTGACTAATTCTGAACAGGATTTTGAGTTAGAGTAGGGATCATAACCGTCAAGTTCCTCATTTTCCCGATAACCCCAAGCCCACTCCTTGTTCAGATAAACCTTATCCGTAGTTACATTCAAATAAGATTTCACACAGTTGCTGTTACGAATACAATCCAGAATATTAACTGTACCCATAACATTTGTTTCATATGTATAAACAGGATTCTTGTAACTGTCACGGACGATAGGCTGTGCCGCCAAATGCAAAACAATCTCCGGCTGTACTTCATCAAATGCTGCTTTCAAAGCTTTGTAATCCCGTATATCGCCAATTACAGAATGAACATCTTTCTCAATGTCTGCAATCTCAAATAAAGAAGGATTTGTCGGAGGATTCAAAGAATAACCTGTTACAATAGCTCCGGCATTAGCCAGCATTTTGCACAGCCAGGAGCCTTTAAAACCGGTATGACCTGTTACAAATATTTTTTTGCCATTATAAAAACTCAAATCGAAATTCATTAGTCTGTCCACACTTTCCACGGTGCTTTATTCGCTGCCCACATTGCTTCAAGTTTATCTTTTTCTCGTTTTGTGTCCATACATTGCCAAAATCCATTATGATAATAGCTTTTAAGTTCTCCTGCTTTTGACAAGTTTTTCATCGGTTCTTGCTCGAAAACAGTCGAATCGTCTTCCAGATAGTCGAACACCTGAGGATTACAAACCATAAATCCGCCGTTAATGAGAGCACCATCTTCATCATTTTTTTCACGGAATGCAGTAATGGTATTATTGGAATCTATATCTAATACGCCCTTCTGTTGTGCAAGATTGACTGCTGTCAATGTCACACATTTATCATGAGATTTATGAAACTCAATCAGCTTTGCAATATTAACATCAGAAACAGCGTCACCATAGGTCAAGCAGAAAGGCTCATCACCAACAAATTTCTTTATGCGTTTTACACGACCACCTGTCATCGTATTTAAACCAGTATCAACGACTGTCACTTTCCACGATTCTGCGTGTTGGTCATGGACAATAATTTTATTCCCTTGTGTAAAGTCAAACGTAATATCCGAAGTATGCAAAAAATAATCTGCAAACCATTCTTTAATCACGTGTTGCTTGTAACCTGCACAAATTATAAATTCATTGATTCCATAATGCGAATAAGTTTTCATAATATGCCACAAAATTGGCATTTCGCCAATTTCAATCATAGGTTTTGGTTTAAATTCCGATTCTTCTGAAATACGGGTACCAAATCCTCCAGCGAGAATTACCGCCTTCATACTTTATAATCCTCCATATCTTTTTTCCTTAATCTCTCTGGAAAATATCCCTCGTATAAACCTTATCCTTAACATCGTCAAGGCATTTATCATAACGGTTAGCAATAATGGCATTACTCATCTGCTTGAACTTTTCCAAATCGTTCACTACAACACTTCCAAAAAATGTATCTCCATCTTTCAGCGTTGGTTCATAGATAATAACGGTTGCACCTTTTGCTTTAATGCGTTTCATAACTCCCTGAATAGAACTCTGACGGAAATTATCTGAATTGCTTTTCATAGTTAAACGATAGACACCAACTGTTGCTGATTTCTCTTTACTCTTGCTGTATTGGTTATCTTCCTCATAGTCGTAATATCCGGTCATTTTCAGAACACGGTCAGCAATAAAGTCTTTTCTTGTTCTGTTACTTGCTACAATAGCTTCAATAAGGTTTTCCGGCACATCTGCATAGTTTACCAATAATTGCTTAGTATCTTTTGGCAAGCAATAGCCGCCATAACCAAAACTGGGATTATTATAATGTGTACCGATACGTGGGTCAAGGCATACACCATCAATAATCTGTTTAGTGTTCAAACCTTTGCTTTCTGCGTATGTATCTAATTCATTAAAATATGCGACTCTCAAAGCCAGATAAGTATTTGCGAACAGTTTTACTGCCTCTGCCTCAGTGAATCCCATAAACAGCGTGTCGATATTCTCTTTAATTGCACCCTCTTGCAAAAGTTCAGCAAAAGTATGTGCCGAATCTACTAATCTTTTATCGTTCAAATCAGTACCGACAATAATTCGTGACGGATATAAGTTATCATACAAAGCCTTGCTTTCACGAAGAAATTCCGGACTGAAAATTATATTCTTACTGCCGGTTTTTTCACGAATACTCTCAGTATAGCCAACAGGAATGGTAGATTTAATTACCATAACAGCATCAGGATTATACTCCATAACCAGCTTGATTACTGTTTCAACAGCAGATGTATCAAATTTTTGAGTATGTGAATCATAGTTTGTCGGTGCGGCAATAACTACAAAATCCGCACCACTGTAAGCCAGCTTCGCATCAAGTGTAGCTGTCAAATCCAAATCTTTCTCAGCAAGATATTTTTCTATATAATCATCTTGAATAGGAGATTTTCTTTGATTAATCATTTCCACTTTTTCAGGAATAATGTCCACAGCATAAACTTTATGATGTTGTGACAATAGTGTGGCTATTGATAATCCTACATATCCTGTTCCGGCAACCGCAATAGTATATTTTTTGTTCATTCTTCTATCCTCTTTTCCTTTACCCAAAATTTATTATTTATAAATTTTAATTAAACCTACGACTTTGTAAATATTTCCAAACCAACCTCAATACTACGCAGCTTTCCGAACATTTCAAGTTCAAGATATGCCTTGCGTTTGTGCCTGTCAATTTTCTTTATATATGCTTCCCATCCTTTAAGTACTCCCGATTGAATAATAACCTTTGAATTTTCAATAATACCTTCGGACATTCTGACAATCTGTTCTTCTCCGCCGAATGTTTTCAAAAATTCAATTTCACTATCTGTAAGAGGAACAATTCCTTCATCGTCACCAAGCAATTTTGTAAGTCCGTTTATATTTTTCAGATACATCTGTAATTTTTCTGGTTCATCGGTAACAATAAATACATATCCCGGAAACAATATTTTTTTCTGAATCTGCCATTTTCCCTGAATATGCTTTTTTTCCTCGCATTGTGGAATAAAACATTTTTGAAGAACAGTATCGGGTATTGTTACCTGACACTGTAACATAATTTTTTCTTCACACCCGGTACAAACCTGCATAACATACCACATTTCTGATTCCTTACTTTCATAACAAGAAGTATAAATATTATACAATAGTATGTACCTATTATACAATATGAATTTATTATATAATATCAATTCTTTCAAAAAGATATGCGTTGCCACTTCACCTTCATTCAGGCAAATTGCATAAACAGTATGTCATCTCAAATTTCCAAACACGACGAGGCGATGATTTGAATGTTTTGAGAATTTGTATCAGGTTTGAAAATAAAAAACAATATATTATACAAAAAACAGACAAAATTTGTCTGTTTTTGATAATCAAAGAACGAAAAAGTCAACAGCCGTTATGCTTAAAAACTGCAACAGCGGTTTTTAAAACTAATTTCAAATCAAGCCACAGACTTCTGTCCTGTATGTACTTTCTGTCAAGTGCCATCCAGTCTTCAAATGAAATTGAATTTCTGTCTTTTTGTACTTGCCAGTAGCATGTAAGTCCTGGAATAACTTTCAGGCGTAATTTATGTACTTCATTATATTGAGCAACTTCGTTAGGAAGTGCCGGACGGGGACCTACAAAGGACATATCTCCTTTTAGGATATTGACAAGCTGAGGAAGTTCATCAATACTTGTTGCACGAAGAAATTTTCCTGTTTTTGTTATTCTTGGGTCATCTTTTATCTTAAAAACAGGCCCGTCCATTTCATTTTGGTTCTGTAAGGATTCAAGCTGTTTCTCGGCATCAACGCACATTGTTCTGAATTTATAAAGTTTAAATTCCTTACCGTCTTTGCCGCATCTTGTCTGAACAAAAACAGGGTGTCCTTTTTTGTCATCACACAATATCGCAATAATTACAACCAAAAATACGGGGCTGAGCAAAATAATAGCTAATGCAGATACAATTATATCAAAGAACCTTTTAAAAAAACTATAAACCGGCTTTTTGACAAATTTAAAATCATCAACATTAGTATTTTCAGAACTTTTTTCGCTGTTCATAATTGTAGATTCTTCACTGCTCATAATTCATTTCACCCCTATCCCCATATCCGCAAACAAATTTTAATAACCTTTATTATGTTCAGAACCACATTCCGAGAATTTTTTTAGGCTTTTCTATAACAGGCATATCAACATAACGTCCGTTAAATATATCTTTGCTGTTTTTTATAAGCCAGTCCGTATAGTGTTTTCCAAGTTTTTTCTCAATATATGAAAATGCCTTTTTTATATTCGGAGGACGGTGTTTGATTGAGTGACAGTCACTGCAAACAATATGTGCCATTTCCCACTTAATATACTTTAACGCCATTGATGAAGAGCTGCCGTTTCCAAGTATTGCTTCTGCATTTACTTGTGCAAGACAGCCCTCCATAACCAAATCATAAAGCATAGTCGGGTCAGAAGTAAAATACTGATAACGTTCAACGTGAGCAAGAATCGGAGCATATCCCTTGTTGATAATATCTCTTAAAGTATGGGTTAAACCACACGGTCTTGCATTGACGGGAAGTTCTATCAATATGTAATCCGTTCCATCAAAACACAACGGCTGAATATCAATATCTTTAAGTTTAACCGAAAAATAAACCTCAGCACCGGTTTTTACTGATATATTATATTCAGCAAAATCATCAGATGATGTAAGGCGGTTCATACTGTTGTTTCTTGCCTGACAAAACTGTTCAACAGAAACTTTTTCAGGATTAAAGTGAGGAGTAAAAACTATTGAGTTTACATTCTGTCTTTTTTCGGCTGCAATCAAATTCAGGGAATCATCTGTTGTTTTTGCACCGTCGTCAATTCCGGGCAATATATGACAATGTAAATCAATCATTTATTCATCACTCTTACCGTAATAATAGTAGTAATTATAATTTGAATATGAACCGACTGATTTCTGGCTGTAATTACTGAGTATTGCACCAAAAATCTTAATACCGGCATTTTCAAGATTTGTTTTAGTCTTTATTACAAGATTTTTTTCTGTGGAATTATGTCTTACAACCAGAACAGCACCGTCCATATATTTGCCGAGTACAGTAGCGTCTGTCAGCATTAAAGCAGGAGGCGTATCATATATAACATAGTCATATTCTTTGTCAAGCTGTTCTACAACAGATTTCATCTTCTCACTTGCGAGAAGTTCAGATGGGTTAGGAGGTGAAATACCGGCAAGAAGAATACTCATAGATGTTCCGCTTACTTTTCTGATTGCCTTAGGAATATCAATTTCACCTTTCAGGATATTTGTAAGACCCTGAGTATTACGTTTTGAGTCTATAAATCTGTGAAGACTTGGTCGTCTTAAATCGCACTCAACAAGGCATACATTTTTATCATAACCCGAAAGAGTCATTGCAAGGTTTACAGAACAGTTTGTTTTGCCTTCGTCAGCCAGTGTTGAAGTTACCATAATATTTTTGCACTGCTGTGCAACAGAAATAAACTCAATATTTGTACAAAGCATTTTATATGCTTCAACATACTGAAAAGGAGCATTTTCATCAGCAACGCTGAACAATTCTTTTACAGTCGGTTTATTTTTACGTTTAAAAAGGTTCATTTATTAAACTCCTTTACATCAACATTAGGAATAACTCCAAGCAGAGGAATGTTCAAAGTATTAACAATATCTTCCTCGGACTTAAACGTGTTATTAAAGAGTTCCTTGATAATAACTACGGCAAGCATAAGTACAAGTCCGATAACAGCACCGATAAGAGCATTTTTAGTTGTATTAGGACTTACAGGATTTCCGTTGTTTGCTATCTTAGCTTCACTTATAACCTTAACCGAACCTGCCTCAACCTTATCTGCTAAGATAGGCGGTGCTATTTTGACAATATCCGCAATAATTTTATTTGCGAAATTTGCGTCTGTATGCTGCATTGATATTTCAATAACCTGTGTTGAATTAACGGCTGAAACAGAAATTGCATTACTAAGCTGTACGTAAGTCATATTCAGTTTAAGGTCATCAATAACCTTTTGAATAACCGTATCAGACTTGATTATGATTGCATATACATCAGCCAGATTCTGTGCAGCAGTAATTTCATTTTGGTTGATTGTGGTTGAGTTATTTGCCTTATTGTTTACAATAAGAGTTGCACTCGCCTTATACTGTTTCGGAATAAAAAATTTTGTTCCTAAAAACGCTGTCACTCCGAATACCACTGCTACAAGAATTATCGGTATAATATTCTTTTTTATCGCAGCAAAAATAACTCTGAGGTCAATTTCCGTTTCTTTTTTATCTTCCATAATATGTCCCCTTAATTCAATATTGATAAGTTTTGTATTATGGTACAATTATACACACTTCAATTTAACGTGTCAATAACGCACTAAAAAATTTGCTGGTTTTTGTAGCACTGTACAAAAAGAGCCAAGACACTATCATTTTATTTATCATAAAGGATATATTTTTACAATAATATGACATTGTAATATTAACCTAAATCAATTCTGAAACAAATATTTTTATTGGTTTCTGTCGGCTTCGGCTTATTTATCAGAGTGATTTTTGAACAGCCTATACATTATATATGTATATGGAAGAACCTTTCAGGTATCTTTCCACTTTTTATAATAAACTGCCGACCTCATTTCCTGAGTTATTTACCTATCAGAACACAACATTATACAATAATATGAATTTTTGCTATATTATACAAAACATAGTTTCTTTAAAAGCCATAATTTAACAAGCAAATACAAATTCAAAGGAACATTTATTATACATAATAATACTATTATGCTTTTTTAGAGAATTTAAGATACATTTTTTATATGATTTTATTGTCAAATTTAACATTAAGAAAAAACATCTTACAAAAAAGTGAAAAAAAGGATTGACAAAAGTTATTACTGATAGTATAATAAAGAAAATTCCAAAGTCAATAAAAAATATTTTAATTCAGCTTTGGGGAAAGGAAGTAATTTTATGAAAAGAATGCTCAAAGTTCTTTCAGTTGGTTTGCTTTCAGCTGCCGTTGCAGTATCAGCTTCATCAGTTGCTTTTGCAGCAGGTATCAATGACGCTGAACAGAAGATTCTTGATGAACTTAACACAACTGTAACAATGAAAGGTGTTGAAAAGTCTCTTCCTGTTGAGTATATCAATCAGGCAGAAAGCTACTTCAATACTGTTGATATTACAGATGAACAGGCAAACCAGGTAATTTCAGGCATTGAAGATGCAAAGGCTTATCTCACAAGCACAGGTGCAAGCAGTTTCAGTACTCTTACATCTGCTCAGGTAGATACTTTCGTATCAAAGTGCCAGAGTGCTGTTGCACCAGTAAATCTTACACTGTCATACACAAAGTCAAACAATACTGTAAGCATTGTTGATAGTAACAGTCAGGTAGTATTTACTGCTACTGTACCGGCTATTACAGGTGGTACAACAGGCGGTACAACAGGCGGTACAACAGGTGGTACAACAGGCGGCACAACAGGTGGTACAACAGGTGGTACAACCGACCCTATCAAGACAACAGGTGCTGGCTTTAACATTCCGGGTGTTACAGTTGTTGCTGGTGTAGGTATCCTTCTTGTTTCTGCAGCAGGGGTTTATCTCTTTAAATCCTCAAAAAAGGAAACAACTTCAGATGCTAAGGCATAATAATTCCGAGCATCACTCACTCAATGGGAAGAATTTTATAATTCTTCCCATTATCTTTTGTATAATAATTTATTTGTTATGTTTTGCTGTTTTTGCACCGTCATTATCAACACTGTCTTCTTTGAGCAGTTTTTTCTTTTCTGATAATCCAAAAGATTTTTCAGAGGAATATAATAATATATTTGTTCCTGTTAGTGAAAATCCTGCCCCTGAAAACAACAAAAGCAATCAAAAAGAAACAGTAAAAATCTCGGACATAACATTTCCAAAATACGGTGAGCAGTTCGGTGAACTTATTATTGAAGACTGTCAGATAAACAACAAGCTGTTCTTTGGCGACAATGATATAGCGTTAAACAATGGTGTCGGAATATATAATGGGAGTGCAATTCCCGGATACGGAAAAACCATTCTTGTGGCAGGTCACAACAATACATATTTCAACGGTCTTAAATACGCTAAAAAGGGACAAAAGGTAAAGATGCGTACAAGTTACGGAAACTATACATATGAAATAACAGACATTAAAGTCAGGAAGGCTACGGACAGAACAGCCTATGACCTTGCTGCAAATTATGAAAATCTGATTATGTACACGTGTTATCCTTTTGATGAATTAGGACTCACTCCGGACAGATGCTTTGTATATGCAAAGTTTGTTTCCGGCCCTGAAATAGATAAAAATAATTAGCGGTGAGGTATCTTTATGTCTGAACACAAACATAGTTCAAGGCTCAGAGCCTTTGTATATTCATTTCTTTCCTTTATGCTGACGTTGGTTCTGTTTCTGTTTTCGATAAGTATTGTTGTGGAATGTACTGTTTTTTCAAAAGAATATATGATAAATGTTATGAGTTCAAACGGCTACTATTTAATGGTAGAGGACGAACTTATCAGCAGTATGAAAAGTCTTGGCAACGCAAGCGGTCTTAAAGAAGAATTTTCAGAAAAGTTTGTCAAAAGTCTTGATGTTCAAAGCAATATCAATGATTATATCTCTGCTTTTTACTCCGGTGATTCAACCCTTGTTAAAACAACATCTTTCAAGCAGCAGTTATATGATGCCCTTGATAAATATATCGCTGAAAATAATATCGACAAAAAAACTGTTTCAAACGAAAACCTTGATTATTTTGTTGATAACGCAACTGAAGTTTATGTCACTGAAATATCAATTCCATTCTTTTCAGCCATTGCAAACTATATTTACAAAGCACAGACGCCTTTCCTTATGATAACCATTGGACTTGGTGTAACCGCATTGATTTTAATTGCCATAATATTTTTTACAAACAAATTCAAGCACAGGAAATGCCGATATATAAGCTATGGCTTTATCGGTGCTTTTATCACTGTTGCAATAATACCAGCAGTAATTCAGATTTCAGATAAAATCTCAAAAATCAATCTGAATACCCGTTCCCTTTACAATCTTTTTGTAAACTACACAAACGGACTTGTAAATGGTTTATGGATTTGCTCTTTGGCTTTTCTGCTTATATCCGTCGTTACATTTGTTCTTTATATTAAATATTATAAAAGAGCAACGTCACATAATCATTGAACAAAAATATAATTTATTGAACATAAGAAACCCCGGAATCCGAATTAAACGGATTTCGGGGTTTTAAATATATTAATTATACGCTACAAATTTGATTTACAACATCATATATCTGAGAGGCACTTGCCCTTTCTGCAAACACTGATTTTATTATTTTGCTTACATACAAAGCCTTTTTCTGTGTATCATTCAATTCCATAACAAAAAATCTCCTGAGCAGATTTTGCTGAATTTAAAATTTCCACAAATTGTGAATTGTCTGTATATATTATATTACATATATTCTCACATTTCAACAATAAATCTGTTAATTTTTGTATTATAATTGCACAAATTTATTATCAGTTTTTGTCTTAAATAAAAAATCAGGTGACAACTTGACTACTGCCACCTGATTTCTATTTTTGGGAACTTTTTAAATTACAAACAAAGAATCTTATTTAATTTTTCTTTATGTTGCTATTTTGTTTTTTATAATGCTTTTTAGAGAATATGATTATCATAGACGAAACAGCAAGCATTATAAATATTATTAAAACTATAGATGAATCACCTGTTTCAGGAGAATTTGTATCAGAATTATTGCTTGGTTCGTAACTTGGTTCGTAGCTTGGATCATTGCTTGGATCATCACTTGGCACGTCGCTTGGATCATCACTCGGATCGTCACTTGGATCATCACTCGGATCGTCGCTTGGATCATCACTTGGATCATCACTTGGATCAATTACATCTATCATAGCAAAATAGGTATTGTTATTTAAATTTATGGTTATATATGCACTACCATTTGCTCTTGCTACAATTTCAGTATCATTAATTTCAACAATCTTACTATTAGAGGTTGTACAAGAAACAACAGAATTTGATGGGAGATTTTCTTTATCTCCCACATTCATTGTAATCTTTTCAGGAGCAACAACATTGATTTTACCATTTTGAGTAACAGTTTTACCATTGGCGAGAATCATTTTATAAGTGACATCATACTCTCCTACATTAAGGTTATCTCGTATAGGAATATTAATTTTTACTCCATCTTCATTAACAATAATATTATTAGAGTATTCAGAAGCAAGAACATTAGAATTTATTACTATATTCACTTCTGTTTTTTCAGGATACATATTTGATATATCCACAGTAATATTTTGATCAGATAATTCGCTGCATACTGTTTTAGAATCAACATTTTCAAATTCACAATCACCAGGATCACCTAATAAACCAAGTTCAAAAGCTTGATCAACTGAAAGTTCATCAAGTTCATGATCTAATTCTGGCTTCTCGATTAACTTTGAAATTTTATCAAGACTAAATTCCTCACCATTGCCACCGATTAAACCACCATTAAATTTTAAATTGTTCCACTCATTAATTGTAGCTGTCAAAGTGTCAAATATAGGATTTCCATATTTATCTTTATCATCATTTAAATTATATTTAATGTCATTTTCTATTGTACCATTGTTATTAAAGTCAATAGGCTGTCTTGCAATATCGGAATCCTTCATACTATCATAAGACCAAAATAAAAATTTATTCTTTACTGGAATCCTAATTGTTAATCCTTTTCCATCAGTAACACCTTCCGGATCGATTCCACGAGACTCATCTATATGATTTTCATCGATTTCAGGAAGATCAAAATCCTGATAATCCGAAATATAATCACCAAAAACAGTTTTTAAACCACTGAATTGATAATTATAATTCATGATACTCAAATGATTAGGCTTGTGATTAACATGGTTGTTTGTAACTTTGCTTGTTGATGTATCTTTATAAAGTCCTCCATGTGACAAACCAAGGGTGTGTCCTAATTCATGCATAATAGTACCAGCAAGTGCGGTGTCGTAATTACTTTTACTTCCGTCTATGCAATCACTTGCAACAATAAAAAATTGTCCCGGTAAATTTTCAGCAATGCCTGAACTTCTATTGCCGTTTCCTGCATCATACTGATTAACAAATAAACAATATCTGAATGTAGTCCATCTGGCTCTTGTGAAATTCTCCATAGCAAGCTGATTCCAATTTTCATAATTACTTCCTAAATTAAAAGTTTCTTGATACGGAAGTGCACTTGCTCCAGACAGACTACCCCAAGTTTCTCCTGTATCATAATTCATAATAGAATCAGGTCCTGCATCTATATGAACTTTTATGCCATGACTATTAAATTTATCATAAACTTTTTTTAGTGCGGATGGTGTAGGAGATGTATTTTTCTTATTTATCTTTTTGTGAATCCACAGCAAATTAAAATCATCACCTTCGTATTCCATCCAATCCGCTTCAATAAAAATATCAGGTATATTAGGATCAGCACCCATACGAGGAAGATCAACAAAAACTCCATCTATCGTAACACCGTTTGTTTCCCATTCATCCGGAAGTCCATCTCCATCAGAATCAACTACACGATCTACAACCCATGTAGCAACTTCTTGCATAAGTTTGTAATAATCATGACTGTTTATGTCAATAAATATTCCGCCTGTAAGTGTATATAATGTTTCATATCTTTTTTCAAAATTTTTATGACCTACTACAGTTGTATTAATGTTATATAACCTATTGATACGTACTATTTCGCTCAAATCTGGAACAAGATCCGGATTAGATGGACTATCAGAGCTTTCCTTATAATCAGCATCGGTTAATAAAAACATAAATGTTTTACGTTCATCATTTTTCCATTCATCCCATGTTTTTAAATCCGTTAATGCTTTTCCAATCGCCTCTGTTGGAGTTTCTGGAAGGTCTCCGCCTCCATCAACTTTTATGGAGTTAAAAACTTCAATAACTTTATCCACATTATTAGTCCAATATGATCCATCAAAATCATGTATAACTGTTGATTTTTCTCCGTCATCTGGATCTGTGACATCTTTAAAATCCAAAACAGCCATACGAAGATTTATTCCTTTGTCAGATAAGCTTTTTACAAACTCTGTAAGATTTTTCTTAACACCGTTTATATAATCACCCATAGAACCAGTAGAGTCAATAACAAAAACAAAATCCGCATCTGCTGGTTGTGATGCAGATACTGACATAAACGAACTAGTAAATGCTCCCATGATTATAACTAACGATAATAAGATGTTAAAAAACATACGAATTTTTTTTGTCTTTTTCATAATCAATAATCACCTCATAAATCACTAAAATTAATATTTATTATTTGAACCTATTAGAATTTATCAAACCACCTCCTTGAATTGTTTGTTTATTTTATCTATCACCTTCTTTCCGTGCAGTTTACAGGATTTTCACAAAATCAACAAAATATTTTGAATAAAACCCAAAATACCATTGTCGAATTTGTAATATATATCATAAATATTGAGTAATACTTATTCAGCATTTCTCAATATTTATTATCATTACATTGTTTATTCAGCTCGCTACGCAGTCTGCTGAGTGTAACAGGAGTTATGTTAAGATATGAGGCAATATATTTATTGCATACCTGGTCAATAAGTCCCGGATATTTCTTCAAAAACCATTTGTAGCGTTCCATAGCACTATAACGATATAATGTTGTCTTTGCCTCCCAGTGTTCTGCAAATGACTTTAAAAGAAGTTGGTTATATAAAACGCTCACTTCCATATATTTATATTGCAGTTCTTCAATCTTAGAAATTGGAACAGAAATAATTTCACACTCGGTTAATGTATCAAGAGCAACCGCAGGAACCATTTTGGAATCACAACGTACAACAGTCGGTGAACCACATCTTGTACAAAAACAATCTGTAATTTCTTTTCCTTTATCGTCCGTGAAATATCCTCTGATAACACCCTTTACTAAAAAATAGGTATCAGAAACTTCCTCATCTTCACGGACAATTTTAGTACCTTTTTTTAAATGTTCGTATTTTGAGTTTTCAACCAGTTCTTTTAATATTTTCTGATTTTGTATTCTTAATATTTCTGTATAAAAATCATATAAATTCATTATTATTCCCCCTACTAATTGACATTATACACTTGATTTATGATAATTGCATTAACATAGATTTATTTTTTGAAATTTTATGCAAATTTTTGTCGATTTTTTATTATAAATTTTTTGGATATAAAAATTTTATATTTTCACTTCTGACTTTTCTGAATGAATTTGCAAATTTATATATGGATTTTTATGTATGAATATGTTAAAATTATCTGGATTGAAAATACTTTATATCGGAGGCTAAAAAATGACAAAAGCACGAACACTGCTAAACGTAAAGAAAAATTATTTCTTACGTGCATTTTTGTGGGGAGTCGGACTCTCATTTCTGTTTTTTCTGCCGTTCATAATAATGAATGACGGATACTTCTTCTTTTATGGAGATTTCAACGTACAGCAAATTCCGTTTTATCAGATGATACACGATTCCATTCAGAGCGGAAATATCGGTTGGAGTTATACAACCGACCTTGGTGCAAACATTATCGGTTCATACAGTTTCTATAATATAGGCAGTCCGTTTTTCTGGCTGACACTGCTGTTTCCAAGTGACGCAGTACCTTATATGATGGCACCGCTGTTAATGCTTAAATTCGGCTGTGCGTCGCTTGCGGCTTATACTTTTCTCAGAAGATATGTAAAAAATCAGGATTATGCAATAATCGGCGGACTTATTTACGCATTTTCAGGATTCGGAATTTACAATATTTTCTTCAATCATTTTCACGAGGCAATGATAACATTTCCGTTCCTTTTAGCCGCTGTTGACGAATATATATATGAAAACCGCAAAGGTGTCGTTGCAATAGCTGTTTTTGCGGCAAGTCTTGTAAATTATTATTTCTTTGCAGGACAGGCAGTATTTATATTCATTTACTGGTGTATCCGTATGATAACGGGCAGTTTCAGAATGAATATAAAAGAATTTTTCCGCTTTGCTTTTGAGATAATTATTGGTTTCCTCTGTGCAGCAGTCATACTGATTCCGTCAATACTTTCTGTATTACAAAATTCACGACTCAATAACTTCCCTAACGGCTGGGGTGCAATCCTTTATTCAAACGAACAGAGATACCTCCATATATTACTGTCGTTTTTCTTCCCGCCTGATATGCCGGCATACGCTAACTTCACACCTGATTCAAACGCTAAATGGTCGTCGGTTGCCGGCTGGTTGCCGCTGTTCAGTATGGTTGGAGTTCTTTCGTTCTATAAACTCAAAACACACAAATGGCTCAGAATATTTATACCGATTCTGTTCCTTATGGCATTCGTTCCGATTCTCAACTGTATGTTCCAGCTTTTCAACGCCGCATATTATGCTCGCTGGTTCTATATGCTGACACTTATGCTTTCACTTGCAACAATAATATGTCTTGACCGTGAAGAAACAGACTTCAAGCCGGCTTTAAGAACAACATTCATTATTACCTTTGCCATAACTGCTTTAATCGGACTTATGCCGTCAACATCAACCGATACGGACGGAAATTCCACAACAACCTACGGTCTTGAAAAATATCCAGACCGTTTCTGGATATGGGTAGGTATAGCTTTTGTAGGACTTACCGCACTTGCAATTCTGCTGTGTTTCAGAAAAAATCAGAAATTATTTATAAATTCCGTTTCTATATGTCTTTCCGTTCTTATTGTAGGTTATTCTATGGTACTTGTCGGTACTGGTGTTGTAAATGCCAACTACAAAAAGGACTTTATCAAAACTTACGCTATTGGCAACAAGGACAAATTTGAAGAACTGACAGACTTAAAAGAAGTACGTTCCGATTTTTATGAGGCTATGGACAATATGGGAATGTTCTGGCAGATTCCGACAATACAGGCTTTTCAGAGTATTGTACCCGGTTCGGTAATGGATTTCTACAAATCAATCGGTGTTGAACGTTCGGTAGGTTCACGACCAAAGACAAATGTTTACGGAATAAGAAGTTTCCTTTCGTGCAAATATCTTTTTGATTATACAAAGGATTCAAAGCAGTTTGAAAATTCACTCGGTTCAAACGAAATGCCTGGCTGGGAACTCAAAGAAACCAAAAATGCCTATAAAGTCTATGAAAACAAATGCTATATTCCTTATGGCTTCACCTATGATGAATATGTAACAGAAGAACAGTTCAATAATTGTTCAGAAAGCGACAGACACTTACTTTTGTTAAAGGCTATGGTTCTTACTGATGAACAGGCAAAGAAATACAGTGATATTCTTAACCACCACACAAGCACAACAGACTATAAATATAATGAAGATGAATATTTTGAAGATTGCGAAAACCGCAAAAAGCTCACCTGTTCATCAATAGAGTTCAATAACAGCAGTTTTTCCGCAAAAATTACAACAGGAAACAGTGATGAACTTGTATTTTTCAGTATTCCTTATGAAAGCGGTTGGAGTGCAACGGTCAACGGTCAGCCTGCTGATATTGAAAAAGTCAATGTAGGCTTTATGGCTGTAAGAGTTCCGGCAAATCAGACATCAACAATAGTATTCAACTATAAAACTCCCGGACTTACGGCTGGTATTATTGTTTCGTGTGTAAGCGTTGTAATCTTTGTTGCATATATGGTATTCTGGAAAGTTCCGAAAAGAAAAAAAGAAAACGGACTTTATCTGATTGACGACCTTGCACCTGATGATGACGAAACAATAACTGAAACATCTTACGAAAACAAAACATCAGATACTGACAAAAACGCAAACACAGAAACTTCCGAACCGTCAGCTATTCCTGATGACAGCAAAAATACAGTTACCGAAAAAACGGACAATAAACAAAATTCCGACAACGAAAAAACAAAACTTTGACTCAAAGAGGAGGCAGTTTTAAGCTGTTCTCCTCTTTTTGTATATGAATTTTTTGTTAAATAAGATGTATATTCAGATTCATATTTGTTGATTTTTTTATTAAACAGTGATAAAATACAATCAAACACAACTTGATTTATTGAAATTAACAGTATGTAGGCAACAACAAAATCATTATATAAATTTCAAATAATACTGTTTTTACAATTAACCCTGAAAGGAGAACATATATGCCTACGGTTTATTTTGTTATTCCGTGCTACAATGAAGAAGAAGTATTGCCGGAAACAATAAAAAGACTTAATCTGAAATTACAGACGCTTATAGAATCAGGAAAAGCAACGGACGACAGCCGTATGCTTTTTGTAGATGACGGAAGTAAGGACAAAACGTGGAGTATTATTACCGAACACAGCAATGAAAACAAATTCGTCGGTGGTATAAAACTTGCACATAACAGAGGACATCAGAACGCACTTTTAAGCGGTCTTATGACGGCAAAGGAAAACGGCTGTGACTGTGCAATATCGCTTGATGCGGATTTACAGGACGATATAAATGTTATAGACCAGTTTATCGACAAATATCTTGAAGGCTGTGAAGTTGTTTACGGTGTACGCAACAGCCGAAAAAAAGATACTTTCTTTAAACGTACAACGGCACAGGGATATTATAAATTTATGAAATTCCTTGGAGTTGATATTGTATATAATCACGCTGACTATCGTCTTATGGGAAGTAAGGCACTTGACGCACTTTCCGAATATAAAGAAGTAAATCTGTTTTTGCGTGGAATTGTGCCACTTATTGGTTACAGGTGTGATTATGTTTACTATGAACGAAATGAACGCTTTGCGGGTGAATCAAAATATCCGCTCAAAAAAATGATTAAATTTGCCATTGACGGAATAACATCTTTCAGTGTAAAGCCACTTAAAATCATTTCAAATATCGGCATACTTATCTGTATATTGAGTGTAATAGGTTTTATTTATGCACTTATTTCATTCTTTACGGGCAACGCAATAGCCGGTTGGGCGTCAACAATATGTTCAATATGGTTTCTCGGCGGTCTGCAAATGCTTTGTATCGGCATAGTGGGAACTTATGTCGGAAAAATTTACAATGAAGTAAAAGCAAGACCACGCTACCGAATAGAAGAAAAGATTATAAAGAAATAAACATTCACTACAAATCATATAATGACAGTGAATATCAAGAAAATACGGAGATGATATTATGTTTTTCGGAGAGAAAATTTTAGATTACAAAAACGACATACTGCACGATATTGATGAACTTATAAAGATTAAATCAATATCATCAACAGACAAAAATGCCGCTGCTGAGGCACTGAATTATATTCTTGGCAGAGCAGAACAAATGGGTTTTAAAACAAAAAATATCGACAATGTTGCCGGTCACGCAGAATTTGGCGAAGGTAAAGAACTTTCAGCGGTTCTTGTACACGTTGACGTTGTTCCCGCCGGTGACGGCTGGTCAGTTGAACCTTATCAGCTTACCGAAAAAGACGGCAGACTTTACGGCAGAGGAATTGTTGACGACAAGGGTTCAGCGGTAATTGCGTTATACTGTCTTAAAGCAATGAAGGACAGCGGTGTAAAACCAAACCGCAGAATACGTGTTATTTTCGGTGCGGGTGAAGAAATCGGTATGAACGATATGCAGACTTATTTTAATAGCGAGGAAATGCCGTCAATGGCATTTACACCTGACTCCGACTACGGTATTTGCAACAGGGAAAAAGGAATTTTACAGCTTGAAATTTCTTCCCCGTCACACGACGGCACTACTCTTACTGAACTTCACGCCGGAAACGCTGTAAATGCCGTACCGTCAAAAGCCTATGCACTTATTGACTGTACAGAAAATGAAGACCATCAGTTACGACGTTTTGCCGACGCCAAGCCGGGTGAATATGATTTTGTCTATACAATGGACGGCTTACAGATTGTCGCAAAAGGCAAAGCCTCTCACGCATCAACTCCCGAACAGGCACTCAATGCCGCAACACATCTTATCAGAATACTTGCGGCTAATTTCGGACAGATAGTTCTTGGTAGCCTTTGCGGATTCATTGATGACGCAATAGGACTTGAAACAGACGGAACATCACTCGGAATTGCCTGTGCTGACAAAGAATCAGGTGCATTGACAGTAAATCTCGGAACAGTAAATATTGACGAAAACAATTCAAAAGCTACACTCGATATACGTTATCCAGTTACTGCCGACAGCACGGAAATATTCGATAAAGTAAGTGAACGTGCGTCCTATGATGGTCTGAGAGTAAAAGTTCTCAGCCACGAACTGCCGCTTTCCGTTGATGAAAATGCACCGATTATTTCCGTTCTTAAATCAGCATACAAAACCGTAACAGGCGAGGACGCAAAAATCTACTCAACAGGCGGCGGAACTTATGCAAGAACGCTTAACAACAACGGTGTTGCATTCGGCCCGATTTTCGAGGGTGATGTATGTCATATACACAATGTTGACGAAAGCATTGACAAGGAAAACTTCTTTAAACACGCTGAAATATGCCTTGAAGCTATGCACTCACTTGCTACTATATAAAAAAGTAAATTCATCTTGAAAAGCAAAAACCTGTTCGCTCAGACTTTGAAAATCTGAACGAACAGGTTTGTTTTTATTGTTACAATATGAATAACAAAAGGCTGTCCTGATTTCTCAAAACAGCCTTTCAAGCAAAGATATTTTGGTGGGTGTGCCCCTTCCCACATTTCTTTTGACCCATAGGGTGCGTAGCAGCACAAATCTCTACTTCAAAATATCTATATCTTATTTTTAATCTTCCTTAACGATTTTTTTATCCGATTTATGTGCAGAAGCACGAGCTAATGCCTTATCCAACATACTTTCACGAGAACTTTCCAAAAACTGCTTGGTCTTTTCTTTGGTTACCTCAAAAGCCAACTCGACAGGTTTAGACAATACTGACATATCTCGCACCTCTCCTTTCCATTTTATATCAGTCACTTATATGATATTAACCGATAATTCATTTATAGAATAATCAAGAAAAATATACTGTTTCTTCCTGTGGTTTTTCAGCGGGAACAACATCTGTTACATAGAACATAGGCCCTACTTCTCCGCCGAACATTCTGTCCTTTTCTGCCCTGACCTTAGCTGTTACCGTGTACCAGCCTTTGTTTTTAAGCGTGTCGGCTTTATCCCAGCGACAGTAAAAACCTACATATCTTATATCCTCAACACAACAGGTCATTGCAAAACGTCCACCTATAAAGGCATTTTTCGGCAGTTTATTGCTACGGGCAACAAGTGCCTTGAATTTAAGCGTTTTATTGTCGTAATTTTCAGGTTTGTCCATTGCATCAAGATAAAGCAGTCCGAAATCCGTGTCCTTAATCTCAACAATATCTGCATTAAGGTCAAACGGCAACGGGTCAACTATATCGTCATTTTCAACACTTCCGTCAGTGTATTCATAGATAATATCAGCACGGCGGTTTATTGCACGGACTATTGTGTGGAGTTTCTGCTTGTCAAAACCCTCTTTACAGCGGTTAAATGCAACAAGTTCGGTGACGCTTATTTTGTCATAGACAAGCTGACGCATATTATTGTTGTACATATCGAATGTGTTTGAATCCGCCATCATCATTATCTGATAAATCTGCCAGTTTCTCGGCAATACTTCCGCTAAATCCTGTAAAAGCCACATTCCGTTATATTCAATCATTACACGCTCGGCACGACTTTTTTTCAGGCTGCTTTCAAGGAATTTTGTTGTAAGGTCTTCCTTGTTTTCAACGGTTACGATTGTGACATTTCTTCCACCTGAATACTTTGATGTATCCAGTTCCTCCTCGCCCTCCTCACAAAGAACAACAAGGGTTTTGTCACCGTCCTGAAAACGTTTGTCGCAAAGCGTATCGTGCATAAATTTTGTTTTGCCGCTGTCAAGAAATCCAAGAAAAAGATATACGGGTATTGTTGCCATATATATTATTCATCTCCGTTTCAGACTAATTTAAAGAGCTTTTCAAGTTCGCTTTCGTTGAGTTTTGAACCGATAACGCAAATTCTGCCTGTATAATCGGCTGAACCGTTTCTTACGTTCATTTCCTCAGGAACAAAGTCATAGTGAATCCATTTTCCGTCAGTTGCCGGAACAATTCCCTTTGCACGAAGAATAGTACCATATTTTTCGCTGTCTGAAAGTGCTGAGAGAATTTCCTTGATTTCGTCCATTGTATATTTTCTTGCGGTTTCCTTGCCCCAGCTTGTGAATACTTCATCAGCGTGGTGATTGTGGTGATGTTCATGGTCATGGTCGCAACACTCGTCGTCGTGGTGGTGATGATGTTCGTGGTCGTGGTCACAGCACTCGTCATCATTGTGGCATACATCGTCAACAGAAAGAAGTGCTTTTCCGTCTGTTGCAGCAAGAATCTGTTCACCTGTAATATCGTCCCAAGGTGTTGTAACGATTGCGGCTTTGTCGTTGTGTTCTCTGATAAGTGCAAGACATTTTTCAAGTTTTTCATCACTTATATTCTGTGTTCTGCTGAGAATAATCGTGCTTGCATTCTCAATCTGATTGTTGTAAAATTCG
Organism: Clostridia bacterium; assembly: GCA_029226955.1. Taxonomy (GTDB): domain Bacteria; phylum Bacillota; class Clostridia; order Oscillospirales; family Acutalibacteraceae; genus UBA1213. The sequence goes on from JAQXZA010000075.1 coordinate 42,021, forward strand.
CCAAAATTCTTCATATAGATTTTGCATTTTGTCGCATCGGCAACAGTAACAAAGCTGTTGAGTTTTACATCATCACTGACAACAGCCTTTACAGCATTGATAACATCTGAAAGTTTGCCTACGCCTGACGGTTCAATAATTATTCTGTTGGGGTGATATTCGTCAAGCACCTTTGTGAGTGCCTTTCTGAAATCTCCGACAAGTGAACAGCAAATACAACCTGAGTTCATTTCGTTAATCTGAATACCTGCCTCTTTGAGAAATCCGCCGTCAATGCCTATTTCACCAAATTCATTTTCTATAAGCACAAGCTGTTCGTTCTTATAGCCTTCTTTAATAAGTTTTTTAATGAGAGTAGTTTTACCTGCTCCAAGAAAGCCTGAAAAAATATCAATTTTTGTCATAAAAAATTATCTCCTTTTTCTCCGATAAGTACAGCATTAAAGCAAAAGCCTTAAATGCATACTAACTTATATTATATACCCTTTTGTCAAGCATTTCAAACTATTTTTTATAAATCCAAAAATATGCATAAATCACTTATCTGTACATAATTTAAGCTTTTGTATGTATAAATAAAATTATAAAAAAGTATTTTAAAAACACATTTCAACATTTTTATCTTATTCGAGAATTTTGATGTTTATTAAATTATTATAGATTTTAAAATTATTTTTATAAATATATTGACATTTTATAGAAGCACGAGTATAATTAATATCACACAGATTGGGAATATTTATTATTTCTCTTTACAAGTGGTTTAGTAAACAAATTTTAAATCGGAGGTAAAATTTATGTCAAACAAAAAAAGTACAGTCAAGAGTAAAATTAAAAAAACACTTTCAGGGCTTTTACTTTCTGCCGTGGTTGTATCAAGTGTAGCAACAGCTTCAAACGCAGTTAGTAGTGTGGTAAATGTGACATATTCCAATCAGAATTTTGCTTACAATCATACATATGAGCCTGAATCATATTTCCAAGGCTATTATGAAACAAGTGGTTGGGGTCATACCCAGCGTGCAGGAACTCATTACAATTCTGGAAGTCTTTATGGATGTTCGTACGTAAAAATTACATATGTTGATTCAAACGGTAAAAGTAATTATATTGATGGCATATCAGATCGACAAACAGGATGGACAGAAACTCCTTGGATATATTGTCCAAACGGCGTTACAGTAACTTCTGTATCATTTCAAGGTATCAAATATTCAAGTCAAAGTTCCAATACACAGGTTATACATGATTATTGCCTTGCAAAAGCATAATAATAACACACTTATTTAAAAATTTATAAATCACACAGTAGATTCTATACTGCTGTGTGATTTCATTTTAAATTTTAAGGAGATGTGTTAAATCAAAATGAAACATTTGAAAGTCTTTTTAAGTTTTTTTGAAAACAATAAAATCAAAATTGCTGCCCTTATTTTGATTATGGTCAGTGCAATAATTATTATTTCAACAACAATAGGACAATATCGCTACAATCAATATACAACAAGTTTTTTTGAAAAAGAAGAATTAAAAAACTCATTATGTGTACAAACAAATATCACTAATCAGCTTGGCTTTGAAACAGACGACTCAGACATATCAAATAATGGAATTGATTCCCTTATTCAACAATCAGGCAAAAAAACGTTTGGAGAAGATGTATTTAAAAAATTATATGAATTTGCTGCCGTAAAAGATGTGTACAGCTCTTTTTCTATTTATGCAAACTACAATAAAACCGATACATATCTTACACTTGCCTCCAAAGAAACTTACGATGTTTTCGATTACCGTCTTTCATCAGGTTGTTGGTTCAGCAAATGTGAGCAGTCTTCGGAATATCCAAATGCGGTTTTATGCGGAAATATATACGAAAATGTCAAAGTCGGAAGTGATATTGATATTCAACTATTTGATAATAATACTATAACGGTACACGTTATAGGAAAAGTTCAGGCTCCGTACTACACCTTTTCATTCAAATCCAACAGCAGTGATGCAGAAGGCTTTGCAGGCTCAACAAAAAAAGCCATTACCTCTACAAGAATATTTCTTGTAAATGATGATGTTACAAAAAGGGCTTTAAGTAAATTCAGCCAAAAAATTGAAGATGTTTATACAGAGTATTCTAGCCTGTTCGTAACTCTTAAAAAGGACGCTTCCCAACAGGAAATCAAAGAATTTAAAGATTATCTGTCAAATTCAGGTAAATCACCGTCTGCATATTTTGACACAAATGAGTTAGTTGAATATATGCACAAAATAGACGCTGATTCTCTTAAAGCCTCTCTTCCCCTCTCCCTGTTTTATATTATAATCGCAACATTTACGCTTATGTGCGTATCAGTCATTATTGTAAAAAGAAAACTTTCAGAGCATTATACATTTTATTTATGTGGTTGTAGCCGTATTAAAAGTTTTATGATAATGCTTTGCGGAATTTTATCGGTAAGCTGTCTGTCGGCAATAATTGCATCAATATATTTATTCTTAACAAATTGTCTTGTTGCATCGGGAAATAATCCGTATGCAAGTATTTTCATTGACGGATATTCATACTTATATATCTGGATTTATGCGATAACTGCCTCTTTGATGTCACTTATCATTCCGTTCTTTACATTCAGAAAAAATACGCCTATTGAACTGTACAGAAAGCGGGAGGCAGGAATATGAAAACATTTCGTCTTATTTTTTCAAGACTTATCAGTGATTTTCAACGCAATAAAGCAATGATGATTCTGTATTTTGTCGGTTCAATTCTGTGTGTTCTGGTATTTATATATTTTTTCAATAATATTCAGGTTTTAAACCGTGAATATCAGGAAGAAAAAGAACAGTTACCAAACAGAAAATATGTTGTGTCGCTTAAAGAAAAACAACCGTTAAATATCAGTGATTTTGATTTTTTAAAAGATTACGACATTGAAAATATAGGTGCAGAGGAAGATTTTAATATAGATAACAAACAAATTCAGGTTGTCACTTTCAGTTCAACAGATTATCTGTATGATTCTATACCGAAACAGTTAAGAGATAAAGTGAATTTTTCACTGACAGATAAACAAATGAGTGAAAATATTATTGTAAGCAATTCCGAAAAAGATATTTATAAAATCAATAATATTGATTTCAAAAATATTCATTCAGAGGTGTTATCAGGCATTTATATTCCTACAAATGCATTTATAAACAATAATTTCACCACACAAAAAATATCAATCGTACTGTCTAAATGCCTTAATGCCTCCGAAAATTCATCATTCATAGAACTGCTTGAAACCAAACTCGGAAGTAGTTATAAAATTGACAATATTTCCAATCCGCTTGACCACGACAGCAGTAAACTGAATGAAATAATATTTGAACTTATCAGATTGTGCCTGATATATATTATATGTTTTATAGGCTGTGCGTTTTTGTTTAAATACATATTTGATATGAACCGATATGAAAATATAATATATTCCATCGTAGGTTCATCAAAAATAAAGGTATTGTTCCTTATGATACTGGAAGCCGTTATTATTTCTGTTATCAGTATATTGTTTGCAATTATTTTACACATATCGCTGTATGACTGCTTCTTCTCGTTAATAAACCGTGAAAATATTCAATATACAGTGAATGATTATCTGATAATTTCAGGATTTTCGATTATTCTTTCTGTTATAACTCTTATTCCGTTTTTTATATCATATGTTAAAAATCCGATTCTCAGTTCAAAATCAAAGTATAAATAATTTGTGAAATTTTAAGGAGAGATATAAAATGATTGAAATATCACAGCTTAATAAATATTACAAAGTAGGCAACAGCAAAATGCACGCACTGAAAGATATAAATTTGACAGTAAATGACGGAGAAAGCCTCGCAATAAGAGGAAAATCAGGTGCAGGAAAATCAACACTTATGCATATTATCGGACTGCTTGATAACTATGACAGCGGAAGTCTGAAAATAGACGGACAGGAAGTAAAAGGTCTGAGTGACAGAAAATTAGCAAAAATAAGAAACGAAAAAATCGGATTTGTTTTACAGGATTTCTCACTTCTTGACCACAAAAGCGTTATTATGAATACAATGTTGCCCCTTTTTTTCAACAATAAATATAATTTTGCAAAAATGAACGAACTTGCCCTTGAAGCATTAAAATGTGTCGGAATTGAAGAACAGGCAGACAAAAAGGTAAATCAGCTTTCAGGCGGTCAGCGTCAGAGAGTGGCAATCGCAAGAGCTATTATTTCAAATCCTCAGATTATACTTGCAGATGAACCGACAGGGGCATTAGACAGTGAAACATCAAAAGAAATTATGAATCTTTTAATGGATTTGAACAAAAAGAATAAAATAACACTCATAGTAATAACACACGATGATGCTGTTGCTGACTATTGCCAAAAAAAAGTCAACATTAAAGACGGATGTCTTTTCGACATATAAAAAATACATAAAATGTCTGAACCACAGATTTATTTGGCTCAGACATTTTTGATTTTATTCTTCTTCTTTTGGCGGTTCGGGAACAGTTGAATAAACCTCCATTACTTTGTCACGCATCCAAAGGCTTGGTGTAATTCTTACAGAAAAACCGTAGCCGTTATCCATTCTCCACTGATAGCTTGGTGCTTGTGGCAGTCCGTAAACAGAAAGCAATGTCATTATAACTCCGCCGTGTGTAACTATTGCGGCGGTTGTTGTTCCCTCAGTCGCCATTTCATTTACCACTTTTTCAAAACCTTTGCAGACACGTTTCATAAAGTCCGAACCGCTTTCTCCGTTTGGTGGCGGTGTTTTGTCAGAATTTTGCAACCAATCAGCAAATGCCTGATTGCCTGAAAGGTCGTTTGCACTCTTGCCCTCCCAGTCGCCGAAATCACATTCGCTGAATGCACCGACTGTTTTTATTTCACGCTTCGGATAAATAATCGAACAGGTTTCCGTACAGCGTGAAAGCGGGCTTGTATAAATCTTTTCAGCATAAGGATAGCCGAAATTATCCCTTATTGTACACAAGTTTTTTTTGCCTTTTTCGGAAAGGTGTACATCTGTTGAACCGATATACTTTCCTTTAAGAGTTTCATCAACTGCACCGTGTCGTATAAAATGAATGATATATGACTTCATAATTGTTTTCACCCTTTTTAACAAAATTCGTATAAAAGCATTTAAAAATTCAAAAAAATCTTTACAAACTGTTTTAAATAGTATATAATTTACATACTGTTTATGAGTTAAAATTGGTCAGGTTTTGACATTTAATACCAACAATTATTTTTGCGGTATAATTTCTATAATATATATTTTTTTGTGCAAAGTCAAGAGGTTAGTATGGATAACGATTTTCCGAGAATAATAACACTGCTACGCAAAGAGCGTGGACTCAGCCAAAAACAAGCGGCTGCTGAACTTGGTGTTTCACAGGCTTTATTATCACACTATGAAAAAGGTATTCGGGAATGTGGACTTGACTTTGTTGTTCGTGTGGCAGATTATTACAATGTTTCGTGCGACTATCTTCTCGGACGCACTCCCGACAGACAGGGTGCAACGCTTAAAGTTGAGGATATTCCCGACTCTGAACCGCAATCAAAAAACAATAACCAACCTATAACAAACAATCTCGTTATGCTGAACAAAAAACTCATAATGAACTCAATAAATATCATTTTTGAACTCCTCGAAAAAATAAACAGCAAGGCTTTGACAAATGAAATTTCATCATATCTTATGGTATCTGTTTATAAAATGATACGCACAGTTTATTCGATAAATCCAAAAAATCCACAGGCAATGTTCTCGGTAATTCCTGAACTTTATACAGGACTTTCATCTGCATTACAAAATATTGTTGAGGCTAATGCAAAATGTATTGTTTCAGGCAAAGGCACAACTAATATAACTAATGCCGAAACAACCGCCGCACTCTCGCCTGAAATAATTTCAAATCAATATCCCGACCTTGCACCGTCACTTTACAATCTTATTCAGAAAACAGAAGAAAAAATGAAAAAGCTATATTGATACATTTCTTAAAATTCACACAAACAAAAAGTCAGGCTACAATTTTTTGTCGCCTGACTTTTATTTTTACCTGTGATTTCATCAATAAGTTTATTCTTAGTTTTGTTTATTTTTTGATTTTTTATTATGTACCACTATCAATACCACAACAACAGCAATAACCGCAACCAATGCAAAGGAAAGAATTATTATTATCAAATTATTAGAGCCAGAGGTGTTGTTGTTTGTATTAGAATTTATTTTGCTGTTATCTGATGTTAAAGTGGAGTTTGAATTTTCCGTTTCAGATGTAGCTGAATTATTTGTGCTGTTTTCAATGGAATTTACACTTTCCGTTTCAGATGTGGCTGAATTATTTGTACTGTTTTCAATGGAGTTTACACTTTCCGTTTCAGATGTAACTGAATTATTTGTACTGTTTTCATCAATATAGTTATAGTGTATTTCAGCATTAGTTAGGTAACCATTATCACCTATTGATATATTGTTCCATTCTTCTTTTGTGCCTGTATAATACACATCTTTCAGTCCTGTACAACCTGAAAATGCATCACTACCTATTTCTGTAACACTGTCTGGAATTGTTATACTTGTAAGTCCTGTACAACCATTAAATTGCATGAACACCTATTTCTGTAACACTGTTTGATATTGTTACACTTGTTAGTCCTGTACAAAATGAAAATGCATGATCACCTATTTCTGTAACACTGTCTGGTATTGTTACACTTGTTAGTCCTGTAAAACCTGAACCGAACTGACTTTTGGAAATTATTCGTGTAACGCTTTTTCCGTCAATTTCAGATGGTATCACCAATTTCGTGTCACTGCCATTGTAGCCTGTAATTGTAACTGTTCCGTCATTGTTTGTTGAATACTCCAAATCACTTGTTGATGATTTTGCAGTATCCGACACTGCACTTGCCGAAATACCGACACCAGTGAGCGAACCTGTTGCAAATACTGTTGAACCAATCGTCAGTGCTGCCAACACAACAGATAACAACCTTTTGGCTTTGTTTGGAACCTTTGTTTTTGATTTGTACATAATGTTTTTTCTCCTGAATATTATTGATTTTAATATGCAGAATACATAATATCCACATATTGTAATTATTTAAATTATAAACAAAGAGATTGTTTTTTTCAATAACGTAAATCTATTTTTTACTTCTGTTTTCACTGAATTTTTGTTTATGTTGCTGTATAATATACACTTTTCTGACAAAAAAAGACAGCACCCGAAAAATCGGATACTGCCCTTTTGTATTTTCAGATTATAAAGTCTGAATTTCTGATTTTATTTTACGGTAACGGTGAATGTCTTTCTGACTGATTTGCCTGTGGAATCCTTTACATAAATGTTGAAATAATATGTTCCGGCTTTGTTCATTTTTGCATTATAAGTTGAAGATGAACTGTATGCTTTAAGAGTTTTCCACGTTTTTGAATTTGAATTTCTGTATGTAAAAGCATATTTATATGGTGATTTACCGCCTGTTGCGGCGGCTTTGAGAGTTATTGTACTGCCCTTTTTAACGTTTGTATTGCTGACTGTTGATTTATTTACAAGCGGTGCTAAAACATTCACTGTAAACGTCTTTGAAACGGTTGACTTTCCGTCAGTTACATTTACACGAATATCGTATTTACCTGTCTTGTCAGGTTTCCAGGTCTTTTTGGCAGTTGTGCTGTATGACTGAATTGTTGTCCAATTCTTTGATGATGACGGCTTTACAGCAAAAGAGTATTTGTAAGGTGTTTTTCCGCCTGTTGCCGCACCTGTGATAGTTACCGAATTGCCTTTGTAAATAGTTGAACTGCTGATTTTTGAAGTGTTTGCAAGAGGTGCTACAACATTAAGTATAAAGGTCTTATCAACCACAAAACCGTTTGCGTCCTTTACTCTTGCACATACTTTATATGTACCAGCCTTTGAAGGTGTCCAGGTTTTTGTTGAAGTTGTACCGAAAGACGTAAGTGTTGTCCACGAGTTTGATGTTGAAAGTTTGTACATAAATGCGTACTTATATGATGGATTACCACCTTTTGCCACTGCTTTAAGTGTTATGGATTTACCTTTGTTTATTGTTACATTGCTGTTTTTTGAATTATTGAGAGTTGAGTTATTTAAAAGCGTTTCAAAAAACGGTATTGATGATTTGTTTGCGTATTTTTCGGCTTGTGAACCTTTTGAACCGTAAATATTACAATCGTCTATCTGGGTTGTGTACATATGATATTTGTCACGCCATTTATATCCGAAAGCATCAACACCTATATTTGTAACACTGGAAGGAATCAACAGATTTTTAAGATTTGTACAACCCAAGAACGCACGTGAAAGAATTTCCTTAACAGTATTCGGAATTTTGACACTTTTTAATGCTGTGCAACTCTCAAACGCATTATAGCCTATTCTTTTGACACCATCAGGTATTGTTATACTTTGAAGACTTGTACAATTTTGGAACGCCATATTGTTAATCACTTCAACAGATTTTCCGATACTCACATTTTTAAGGCTTGTACAGCCTGCAAATACATTTGGTTCTATTGATTTAAGGTTTTTGCCTATTTTAACATCTGTAAGGTTTGTGCAATTTTCAAACACTCTGTACTCCGTTGATTTAACACTGTCAGGTATTACAATACTTGTAAGCTTTTTGCAGTCAGCAAAGGCATATTGACGGATATTTTCGACTTTTTTTCCGATTTTAACACTTTTAAGATTTGTACAACCCTGAAAAGCACCATAGCATATATTTTTAACGCTGTCAGGAATTGTGACATTTGTAATCTTAGTGGAATTTTTAAAAGCGTTAGCGTTAATTTCCGTAACGCTTTTACCGTCAATCTTAGACGGAATATTCACATTCTGACTACTTCCTTTATAGCCGTCGATTGTAATTGTACCGTCAAGCATTACGTGATACTTAAAATCACTTGCTGATGATCTTGCAGTGTATGTAACCGCACTTGCCGAAATACCTACACCCGTGAACGAACCTGTTGTGACAACCGTTGAACCAATCGTCAGCGTTGCAAGCATAACAGCCAACAACCTTTTGCCTTTGCCCTGAACCTTTGTTTTTGATTTTTCCATAATATTGACCTCCTGTATGGAATTTTTTATCGAGAGGTAATTGAGTAAAATTTTACCCCTCTATATATATAGACAAATGAAAATCCAAAAGGTTCAAAAAAATTTTTATTTTTTTATATTTTTTTTAATTTTTTCATTAAAACCGACTTATTTTTCGTTTAAAGCAAAAAGACAGTACCCGAAAATTTCGGATACTGTCCTTTTTTATTTTTAGATTATAATGTCTGAATTTCTGATTTCATTTTACAGTAACGGTGAATGTCTTTTTAACTGATTTGCCGCCTGAATCCTTTACATAAATGTTGAAATAATATTTTCCGGCTTTGTTCATTTTCATATTATAAGTTGAATATGAAGTGTTGGATTTAAGAGTTTTCCAGTTTTTTGAATTAGCGTTTCTGTAAGTAAAGGTATATTTGTATGGTGATTTACCACCTGTTGCGGCAGCTTTGAGAGTTATTGTAGAGCCTTTTTTAACGTTTGTTTTGCTGACTGTTGATTTGTTTACAAGCGGTGACAAAATAGTAAGCGTCAATGTCTTTGAAACAGTTGTTTTGCCGTCATTTACGTTTACACGAACATAATATTTGCCTGTCTTGTCAGGTTTCCACGTTTTTGTGGCGGTTGTGCTGTATGACTTGATTTTTGTCCAGTTCTTTGCTGATGAAGATTTTACATACATTTCGTATTTATAGGATTTTGTACCGCCTGTTGCCGCACC
>JAQXZA010000076.1 GCA_029226955.1 Clostridia bacterium
TTCCCAATCAAATGGGGTAGAGGGTGTGCGTTGCACCCGTTTGTAGTAAACATAGCTTAAACTATGTTGAACAATAAAGAAAAATATTTTTAATAAAATCTTTTATAAATTTTATTGTTTTTAATATTTTTTATAACGTGGCTTTATAATGTATTCAAAAAAGCAAAGGAGCAAAAGCTATGGAAACCTTAACCCCTTTTGAAAGAAAAATACTGAAAGCCTTCCGCAAATCCGCTGTTGATATTTCAGACATCACGGAGCGTTACGGAAAAGAAACAACAGAAGCAGTCCAAAAATTATATGAAATGAAACTGATTGACGGCGAATTTTCATATATAAACGGAAACTTTTCCGCCGAAATTCCTGTCGGTGAATGGCAAATAACACCGCACGGAAGATTATATCTCAGAAATTCAAAGTCAGTCAGAATACAAGCCGTCAAAGATAAAATTATCGACAATATCATTTCTTTTATTCTCGGTGTAATTTCGGGACTTGTTTCGGGTGTTCTGGTAGGCTACATAATTTTTGCAAATCATTGGTTATGACACCAACAGCGGAAAAACAACACCAAAACCGATAATAAAACCGACTGTAAGTCCTGCCAGTCCTGACAAAGCCACTGAAATACCTTTTTTCATACTCTCACCAACTTTCAGGCATAGAAAAACCGCCTTGTTTAAGGGCGGTTAAGATTAACATTCTAAACACAATTCTGTATTTTGATGTATAGCAAATTCTAAAGCTTTATAAAAATTTGGAACATTTTTTCTGTACGGAATAATGATTTCTTTAGCCTTTAATAGGTATTTATTTTCGATAATGTCTTCTTCAAATTCATCAATCATAATATCAAAAGCCAAATTATATTTATCTATAATTCCATTGTTTAACAAAAAATTAAACTCATCAACAGGGAAATCAAAACACTTCAAATTGTCGATTTTAGAGACATCATTCTCGTAATCATATATTCCTTGTTCGTTAATTGGAACAACCAAATTATACATAATAACATCTCCTATTTATCATTATCTGTATTCAAAAAGTGTGTATCTCTTTGAAATTCTTCTTTTGTTCTACCTCTTATTTTTCCGGAAAACTCAATATTTTGTGCATTTTTACCGTTAATATCTAAATATGCACTTCTTTTATGCCAATCGACATTTTTATCTTGTATTCTGAAGTAATTTCCATTTACATCAAAAACTACTATAATATCTGATTTTTTACTGCTGTACACCAATTTACCGTTTTCATTAGGTCCCGTTACAGTGTCAAGCTTAAATTTTTCAGTTATCTCTTTCAATGATGCCTTATTCCAATTCTTCTGATATTTTTCAGCCCGATAGGAACCATCTTTTTTATTTATTATACCACTTTCAGCAGATTTTTCAACACCCTTTTCCGACTTTTTCGGGCTTTCGGAGGATTTTTCTTTTCGTGAAATTCTGAATTTCTTACCGCCTTTTGAACCCTTGTCAAATCTCCCGTCACTGTCACGGGGCTGACCGTCCCAACGGTTTTCCGTATCGGTCGGAATACTCTCATCATCAACCCCGAATCCCGAAAAATCCGCCTGTTCGCCGATTTTAACCATCTTTTCAGTTAGGAATTAGGAGTTAGGAGTTAGGAGTTGTTAATCCTGACTACTAATTCCTATTTTTGCATATAAAAACAGCGTACACCGTTATGATGCACGCTGTCGGTATTAAGTTTTTATAAATTTATTTACAATATATCAGATTAGAAAGATATACGCTTAATTCCATTCCAAGATAATTTGCAGTATTGCAAAGCATAGGAACATCATCTTTGATAACTTGACGACTTATTTGGTCGAGCAAAACATCAATAGCTGTCAGGCGATCTTTCAGGAATTTTATTCTTTTTTGCAAATCATTTTCCGCTGTTTTCTGTGGTTTTTCAGCTTTAACTTCAAAACATTTCGGTTTTTCAACCTTTACACCGTACGCTCTGCACAGCTTAATAAAACCGCTTTTCGTAACAGCAACCACCTTAGACGCTAACTTGTCAGCTTTCGGATTTTCGTTCTTGTAGCTTGCAAGACTTCTTCCACACAGCAGATAATAGTCCTTTTCCTTTTCACCGTGTCTTCTGAGATACCAGCAGGCTGTTGAACTGTTTATGCCTGTAAGGTGTTCAACATCAGCCGTTGTCAGCACAGGCACACCGTTGTATGTCTTGTCAAAGTATTCATACGGCTTGTCTTTCAGTGTGGAGTGTGAAGAGTGGAGAGTGGAGTTATCAGTCAACTGTTCCTTGTAACGAAAGTATGTTTTTACAAGCTGTCTTTGCACTTCCCAAGAAAGATCGTCAGTAAAGGATTTCACCAACATCAAGTAGCCACTTTCAGTTACAACAATACCACCATTAGGGCTTTTTATTCCAACTGTACGAATTTCGTTCGGTTGGATTTTAAAGAAATCTTCACCCTCGATAAAGTGTGCCTTATTAGTGTTGAAGTTTCTTCTTGCTGTTCCTGTCGGTCTGTTGTGTACAAGGTCAATGTCATTAAAGGTTACAACCATCTGTCCTTTGTACTGCCTTACTGTTAAATCCTGATTGTTAATTGTAATTGTGTCTGCCATAAAACAACTTCCTTTCAAAATTAAAATTTAACTTGAAAGAAGTTTTCCTATGTGATATAATAGATTTCACAGAAGAAAACTTCTGCTTCATAACGGTAGCTAATCGCTTTGGTCGGTGGATAGCTACCGTTATTTCTTTTCCTTTTCAACCTCATCTTTAACCTTTTGAATACCGAGCCTTATAACATCACTTTTTGTCATTTGCTTTTTTTCACAGCAAAATTCTAAATCATCAATCGTCTGTTTATCAGCTCTTATTTTTAACTGTATATCTTTTGGGTTTTCAGATTTTGGTCTGCCTGTACGTGGCGACATTTTCTTCACCTCTTTTCTTGTGTACACTCAAATTATAAAACAGTGTACACCAAAAGTCAAGAGGTTTTTAAAATTTTTTTTTGAGCATAAGAAAACCGCCTCAGTGGGCGGTTAGCTTATTCTTCATCATACAATACAGGCGGAGGTATTTCGCCCGCCTGCCATTTTCTGCGGTATTCGTTCAGACTTAATTTACCATTACAGCCACTCACA
>JAQXZA010000077.1 GCA_029226955.1 Clostridia bacterium
TTGTAGAAATAAGCGTACTTATACGGTGATGTGCCGCCTGTTGCCGCACCTTTGAGTGTTACTGAACTGCCAAGACTAACTGATGTTGCACTTACTGTTGAGTTGTTTGCGAGTGCTGATGTTACATTTACATCAAAGTATTTTTTAGCTACTGTACCATTTGAATCCTGTACCTTTATGCAGACATTATATGTTGTTGTAGAATCAGGTTTGATTGATACATATGTTGCTGTACTCCAATCCTTTGCTGTTTTCCAGCTTGAATCAGATGTCTTTTTGTAGCAGTAAGCGTACTTATAAGGTGTTGTTCCGCCTGTTGCTGAACCTTTAAGAGTTACTGAACTGCCAAGACTGATTGTTTTTGCACCGATTGTTGAAGTATTTACAAGAGGTGTAACAGGTGTTTCGTTTGACTTATAAATATAAGTTACTGTGATTGTGCTTTCGGTAAATGCACCCACTGCGTTATACGGAATTGTTTCGATTGTGTAGCCGTCAAATGTCTTTTCAGATGTCATATAATCTGTGCCGACATTACCTGTCAGCTTTTCTGTATCAAGAACATTTCCGTCTGTATCAACATAGGTTACAATTACTGTACCCTTTGTTATAGGTTCGATAGTTTTTACATAGCCGCTTACATTATAATAGCCGTTCTGTACATATTTAAGGTCTGGTGTTTGATTGCCGCTTCCGTCATTGAATACAATCATAAGATTTGAGTCAGTGGTTTCGTATTCATAGCCGTAAACACCGCCGCCAAGGTCTGTCATTGCAGTACCCGGCCAAGCCTTGCCGACTGTCTGATTATTCGAGAAGAAATATACATTTACAGTTGAATACCAGTTTGACGGTTTTTCAAAATAAATACCCTTAATCTGAGTAATCTGTTTTGGCTCAACAGTTATTGTAGCTGTTGCCTTATAGCCGTTGAAAGTCTGTGCAGTGATTGTTGCAGTACCCTCTGATACAGCCTTAACATTACCTGAGCTGTCAACCGTTGCAATAGCTGTATCGCTTGATGTCCACGTTACAGTCTTGTTTGTTGCGTTTGTCGGCTGAACAGTTGCCGTAAGTGTATCTGAGTCGCCCTCTGTTAATGTGAGAGATGTTTTGTCAAGTTTAATGCCTGTCGGTTTTACTATGTCTGCATTTTCTGTAACTGTAACTTTAACAGTTGCAGTAAGTCCGTTTACAGTTTTTGCGGTAATTGTTGCAGTACCCTTTGAAACGCCTGTGATTGTACCGCCTGCTACTGTTGCAACAGATGCGTCACTTGTTGTCCAGCTTACAGATTTATTTGTAGCGTTGTCAGGAGCAACAGTTGCCTTTACACTTGCTGTTGTTGCTTCCTTAACTGTTACTGATGTTTTGTCAAGAGTTATAGCTGTCGGATTAACAATTTCAATCTGACCGCCTGTGATAGGCTGATTTGCACCGCCGTCTGTGAGGTATATGCCGTTCGGGATAACTCTGCCAGGTGCAGGAGTTTTAGCGGTATCAAGAACGTAAACCTTCATATTGCCCTTGCCTGAAACGCTTGCACTAAGTGTGCCGTTAGTTACGTTCTGAACGTCACCTGTAACAGCGTCAACATATTTACCGTTCGGAACACCTGAGAATGTTGCATTGCCTGAAATTGCTACACAAGCAAAGCTGTCTGTTTTGTCATCTGTATAGCGTCTTTTGAATGCTATATTACCCGAACAGCCTTCTGTTGAATACTGACCTTTACGGAGAGCCGGAATAGCCTGACGGATTCTGTTAAGACGCATAAGGTGCTGTGAAAGCGGTTGTTGAAGTGTATCTGCAACTGTACCGCTTACATTGCCGAATACGGTAAAGTCAGATGCTGTTATTGTACCCTCGATATTGTCGCCGTAATATGCACGACCTGTGTTTGCAAGCTGTGTGTTTGGACCTACGTCGATAGGCTTGCCTTTCTGGAACTCGATTTCACTGCCGTAATAAATACAAGGTATTCCACGGAACGTGAACATAAGCGACATATTTTCTGCCCACGCATCTGTACCGCCTGTGTATCTTTGTGTCTGACATTCGTCAGGTGCATAGTCGTGAGAATCAACATAAACAACATTCCATGTAGAATCGTTGAAATATCTGTCCTGACCAAGTGCTGTGTTGAAAGCATTGTTTGCATTCATAAAGCTCCAGTGCATCTGGAAGTCGATAACGTCCATACCTGATTTCTGTGAATAATCAGGTGTATGATATTCGTTACCTCTCAGGAATGCGTTGTCGCTTGTCGGCTGGCTTGATTTATCGCAGTGAGCCGTATAATGTTCTTCAACCAATGATTCGTTTGTTGCAAGGTCATTTGTCCAGCAGTTAGCCCACTTACCGTCCTCTGCCCATGTATAGAAACAAGTGGAAATCGGAGGATGATCACGATACCATACATCGTGTCCCTTTGTACAAACCTCGCCGAACATATAGAAGTTATCTCCGCCTGTCTTTTTGAATGCCGGCATAAATACGGAGTTCAGTGTAAGACGTGAAATATGCTTTACGGTATCAACACGGAAACCGTCAACGCCCATTTCAATATACTTGTTGTAGCAGTCAACAAGGTAGTTGTAAACTTTCGGGTTTTCTGTTTCAAGGTCAAAGCAGTCATCAGCGATTGTCTTGTTCTGAGCCTCATAAACATCAAAATCCGGGCCGCCACAGAAACCGTTGTGGTGATATATGCTTTCGGGGTCTTTGCTTTTACCAGCAGGCATTACATAGTCACTGCGTCCGCCGGCATAAACAGGGTCATCAATTTGCAGTAAGTTCTTTTCGCCCCAGTTACAGGTATGGTTAAGAACAACGTCCTGAATTATCTTCATACCCTTTGCGTGAACTGCGTCAATAAGATCCTGATATGTAACACCGTTTGACTCATATCTGTAGTCCACGGCACTGAAATCGTATGCGTGATAGCCGTGATAGTCGTAACCTGAATCATTCTGTACAACAGGTGTAATCCATATTGCAGTAAAGCCAAGAGCCTTTATGTAGTCGAGTTTGTCAATAAGTCCCTTGAAATCTCCACGCCACGACGGGTCATTCTCGGGGTTCTGAGCCTTTTTATCCTCTGATGTTCTTGCGTTGTTGCTCGGGTCGCCGTCATAAAATCTTGTTGTGATAAGGAAGTAAATAGACTCATCACGGAAATCTGTTCTTGAATTTGCGAAGATAACGCCACGGTCGTTATCTGAAAGTATAGACGAGTTTGAAGTTGCCGCACTTGCCGAAATAAGTGTTGCGTCAACACAGCCGGCTGTCATCAATGCTGCGAGTGAAACTGCCGCTGTGCGTTTCAAGCCTTTTTTGAGCTTAGAGTTGTGACTCATTGTAAACAATCAATCCTTTCAAAAATAATAAAAAATAAGAACTGCAATAAATAACATATAGTACCATTGACTAAAAGTTTATAACATTTTCAGCAAAATGTAAAGCGGCAATTTAGTTCATATTTTTTTAATATTTATAAATTGTGGGATTTTTATTGTATATTTCTTACAATATTCTGTTTATCAGAAACGCAATTCAAGCTAATCAAAAATTCACATTGTACATTATAGACAATCAGACCTAAACTTTATAGTGCAAAGCTACATTTCTTAAAAAAATTCAAGATTGTTAAATTTAACACAAATACTTCTAATAACAATTAAGATATTTATGTATTATTTCAGAGTGTTTAGTATAAATTTTGTCGATAAATAAAAATCAGTAATTTCTTACAAGGGATATGACCTTTCCGAGTATTTCAAGGCTGTCAACAATGATAGGCTTAAAGTCAGGATTGTGGGGCTGCAAGCGAAAATGTCCGTTTTCTTTATAAAAACTTTTGACTGTTGCCTCATCACCGATAAGTGCGGCGACAATATCACCGTTTTCAGCGGAGGAAGTTTTTTCACATATAACAATATCACCATCAAGAATACCTATATCCCTCATACTGTCGCCGACTATATGCAGTCCGAAAAGTTCACGACCGTTACATTTTTCCTTTGGGACAGGGACATAGCACTGAATCTCCTCGTATGCAAAAATAGGCACACCGGCGGCAATATTTCCGAGTACGGCTACAAACTCAGCCTGTTCATTTCTCGACACCTTTATTGAACGGTGACCGTGTTCACGGCTGATATATCCAAGTTTTTCAAGCGTTTTAAGATGAGAAAAAACGGTTGATGTAGATTTCAGACCAGTTGCGGAACAAATTTCCCTTATTGTAGGCGGCACACCGTCAGCGGCGGTTTCTTTCAGATAATCAAGTATTTTCTGCTGGCTTGACGACAATTTTTTCACAACAATCACCCCGAAAACTTTTCCACCATTATACCACAACAACACAAGTGTTTCAATGCGTAATTCGTAATGCGTAATGCGTAATTAGTGTGACCGCTGCTGTTTTCGCTGAATCAAGTTTTTTATATGGATAACTGCAAATTCTTTGTAAAATTTCTTTAAAATCCGACATATATATTAACATCATATATTTATGGAGGGTTTATATGTGAAAGGCATTGTTGAAGAAAGAGCGTCTATGCTCGGCGAATATATCATCAGAAGTCAGGCAACAGTCAGAAAAACGGCAAAGGTTTTCGGCATAAGCAAAAGCACCGTACACAAAGATGTTTCCGAAAGATTAAAATATATCAATCCCAAGCTGTACCGCAAGGTAAGAAAAGTTCTTGAAACCAACAAATCTCAGCGTCACATTCGTGGCGGACTTGCAACAAAACGCAAATATCTTCTCCTTCGCAACCAAAAGGACAACTGATTTAAACAATAACTCGCCCTTATCACAACGAACTTACGGTCACAATAATTACGAATTACGCATTACGCATTACGCATTGATAAAAAGTCGGGTTGTCAGCTAAGTTTAAAGTTGACAACCCGGTTTTTTGTGGGATAATATTCTATTTTACGCCTTTGAGTAAGGGCATACATTGTGACGGAACACCGTCCTGTTTCTGTCGTCTTGTAATTTCTTCATAGATTGTATAAAGCGTCTGCACACCGTTTTCAAGAATGTAGTAATGTCTTATATACGGCACAAGAAGTACAAGCAACATCAGAAGAAGTAGTAACATAGGAAGGCTTACATAGAAAAACGAAACTATTATAAGCGACATTGTGAGAAGTGCAAAAAGAATTGTCACCATAAGATGAATAAGTCTTTCGTGCTGCCAGAATTGAATTTCAACAAGAAGTTCTTTTTTGAATGTTTCGATATTTCCGATAGGTTCGCCGCTTTCAAGCAGCTTTTGCAGTTCGGCAATATAGTTTTTCAGTTTTTTACCCATAATCAGTCACTTGACCTTTTAATTTTTCTTTCCATAATGTAGTCATTACACACAAAACCGCCGCCAATGTCCAAATCAACCGATTTTACTTTATGAAAACCGAGATGTTCATAGACATTTATTGCAAAGCTGTTTTTTCTTCGTACATTAAGACGTATTTTTTTGATATAGCTTAAATTTGAACCGGGTGAAGAAAAGAACTTGTCTATATATTCTATTGTACGTCTTGCAAGTCCCTGTCGCCTGTACTCCGCCTTAATATACAGTCTTGAAAGATATACACAGTCACTTTGTATCAATACACACAAATAACCGGCAAGTTGATTATCCGACATAAGCATATAATAAATGTAGCCCTCTGACATCTGCTTGTAAATAGCTTCCTTTGACTGATATTTTTCAAGCATATACTCAATCTGTTCATACGACATAATGTCTTTGTAATAATTATGCCATACTTTTTTTGCAGCGTCTTCGATTTCAACGATTTGTTTTTCTGTCGCAACAGGCATAACGTCAAATCGCATAAATTTTCCCTCCAAAATCCCATAGCCACCCTTATGACAGCTAAAAGTGAGTTAATTATTGTTTTTCTCTATTTTTCTCTTTGTAATTTTCGTGTCAATCAGCATATCGGTTGAATGGGTAAGCTGTAAAGGTGCTTTATTGCCGTATTGATAGGGTTCTGTTTTACCGTTTGTCTTATAACTGGTATAAATACAGAACACAACTATACCTGTTACAACTATGCTGATACCCGCCGCAATTCCGATAACCTTGCCCATATTTTTCGGCTTGTCTTTTTCGGAATCTTTACTCACAGTTACTATTGCGGCATTATCTTCATCATTTATTGTTGCATTGTCAACTATTGCCGCCAGTTCTCCGAAATCGTCCTGTGCGGCACTGACAGCCGTTGAAAAAATCATAACCGTAAACACGGCAAATACAACAAGCAATATTCTGCTCAGAAGTCTTTTGTTTTTCATAGTAAGAAATACCCCCCAAGCATAGACAAAAGGAATAATACAACCAGAAGTATTCCTCCGAATATAGCAAGTTTCTTTGCACTGCACGGAAGTTCTCCGTAGGTTTTTCCGGTTTGTCCGTTCATAGCATAAAGATAATTTTTGTCCTTATACTTATAGGTCATCATCCATACAGGCATCATAACATAGTCCCACGATTCCTTAACGGTTCTGAGATTTATGTTGTCGATAGTTACGGAATCATAGCCTTGGATTGTTTCCCTGTAAATTTTCTTTGCATATTCACGCAATTCATTGTCAACATCAGCCTGAACGTCTTTTCGCTCGGTGTCACGCTTTTCCGCCTGAAAACCTGAAAGATAAGACATTGTAAAAGGCTTGAACTCCTTGTCATCATAAGGGTTTACATATTTGAGAGCCTGTCTGTTTTCGCTTTTTAGTGCCGGACACGGAAAATCCCTGAAATCAATTTTTCCGTCACGGTCAACCTTGTATATTTTTGTTTCGGTATATTCGTAGTCACCTTGCCGCCATTTGCGTATTTTCTTTGCTGTTGCACGGACACCGCCGTCTTTGAGCGAATCGACAAGCCAGTAAGGATAATACACGCCCTTCATCATATCAAGCTGTGCGTCCGAAATAAAATCCTTTGGCAGAAAATGTTTTTTACTGCACATATCAAGGAATTTCTGTTTTGCGTCCTTTTCCGAAATTTTGAACGGAATAACCCTGTCAGGCTTAAAGTCGCCGGCAAGCCTGTTTGAAAGTACAACAGGGCTGTGACAATAAACACAGAATGTTGCGGCGGTTGTCTTTTCGGCAAGAATTTCCGCACCACAGCTTGGACAGGAATACATTGCCACATTCTGAGAAAAATCGTCATCACTGCTGTTTTGTGTCTGTTCGGGTTCAGGCTGAGTTTCATTTTCAAGCTGTTCATCAAGATTGCCGAACTTTGCCTGTAATTCTTCTTCGGTAAATTCGCTCTGACAGTATTCACACGAAAAATTCAGCTTTTGTGGGTCATATTTCAAAGGTCCGCCGCAGTTTATACATTTATAAGCTACTGTTGCCATTCACAGTACCCCCTTGCTTTTGGTTATACTTACTGAAAATCCTTATCGTTAATTGGGTCACCACATTCAGGACAGAACTTAGGAAGTGGCTGACTCATATCGGGTTCATATCCGCACTTGTCGCAAACTATTTTCTTTGGTTTCAGTTCAGGACGCTTTGTTCCACATTCAGCACAGAACTTGCCTGTGTTGATTGCATTGCACTGTGGACAAGTCCACGAACCGTTGTCCTGAGGTACAGGCTTAGGAGAACCACATTCGGCACAGAATTTGCCTGTATTTCCGCTGCGACCGCAAGAACAAGTCCAACCGCCTTCTGCTACTGCTGCCGCTGTCGGCTGTTGCTGTTGTGGCTGTCTGTTTGAAACATCAAACGGTGAACGTCTTTGTTGTTGTGGCTGTGGCTGTTGCTGATACTGTGGCTGTTGAGCCTGTTGCATTTGCATTTGCTGCATATTTGTTGCTGACGCAGCCTGCATAAATCCGCCTGTTGCGTTCATACCCATTCCAACACCCATAAATCCAGCCATAGCACCGTTTGCATTTGAACCGGCAGCTTCAAGACCTCTTGCGATAGATGTCTGAACCATAGCCTCACGCAGATTTGCGTTCTGATAGATAGCGGCTTTGTTTCTTTCTTTGAGGAGTTCCTTTGTGTCATCGTCATAGTCAATATTTGCGATACCAACTTCCTTGATGTACATACCACGGTTTTTACGCCATTTTTCATCAAGGACTTTACTCATATGCTCGGCAAGTTCAAGGTTTCTTGCACCAAGCTGAGAAATTCTTATACCCTCTATTGACATTTCAGTCAGAGCCTGTTGTAAAGCACCGAGAAATTCGGAAATATATCTGTTCTCATTAAGAACGGCAATATCAACAGGTTCATTTCTTGTAACAGCCTCAGTAGGAATAACTGCCTTATAAAATTCAAGCGGGTTGTCGAGTCCTATTGAATATGTACCGAAAGCACGAACCTTTACGTCTATATCATAGTTCGGGTCATAATAGCTTACAGGTGATTTTGTGCCGAATTTAATACCAGGCATTTCTTTGAGGTTTATATAGAAAACTCTCTGTGCTGACGGTGTAACACCACCGAATTTAATACGGTTGAATGTTTCCTTTACTGACGCACCGAACTGTCCGTTAAACATTGACGGCATTGATGAATTCTGAACCTTAAAGTAACCCGGCTCGGCAGTATAGTCAACAACTGCACCGCCGTCAACGAGAATCATCATCTGATTATCGTAAACGTGAATAATAGAGCCGTTTGAAACACTGTTTGCTGTTCCTTTGGTGTTTGAATTTCTTCTGCTGCCCTGATCTTTTAATACACCAGGTGCAAAAACCGTAGTAGAACCCATATCTGACGGTTCAATGACTTCAAGCCAAGA
Source organism: Clostridia bacterium (assembly GCA_029226955.1). Taxonomy (GTDB): domain Bacteria; phylum Bacillota; class Clostridia; order Oscillospirales; family Acutalibacteraceae; genus UBA1213. The sequence continues at coordinate 8,796 of JAQXZA010000077.1, forward strand.
ATCCGCAAGTCCTCCGCCTACTGCTCCCATAACTGCTTTGATAATACCCATTAGTTACATCTCCATTTCAAAAATATTTTTTTGTTGTTTTATCAGTGTCCCTGATGTCTGTAAAATTCCAGCTTAAAACATTTATTTCTTTAACGCCGCTACCGCAGTATTCGCAGAATTTTGCACCAAGATTTTTTACAGGTGCACCGCAGTGCGGACAAGAAAGACTGAGTGATGAATAATTTCCGCTTTCTTTTATCTTGTCTGAATCCTGAATGTATGTATAATCGGTTTCAAAGACAGTCTGACGTTTGAGGTCACGTCTTCCGCCGACAACATTATCGTTTTCATCAAGATAATAGTTAAGAAAAGCGACAGACGACTGAAATGTGATAATACACATACCGTCTTTTCTTTTGTAGTCGGAAATTTCTGTTCTGTGAATGACAATATCGTCATAAAAAACTCTTTTTCCTGTTGAAATCAGGTCATTGATTATTGCCTGTGCCTTTTCAGAAATTGAATTTGATATTTGTTCGGCTTTAAGTTCGTTTGTTTTTCTGCTTTCGAGTGAATTGAGGTATGCTTTTACAAGAAATTCTGCACGGCTTTTCGCCTGATTGTAGTTAAATTCAGGAAAATCCCTTGTTATTGACGGCAAAAGAAGATTAGTCATAGCATTAAGCGAGCGTTGAGTATCCGCAAGTTCCTGTTCCTGTTTTTTATAGCCTTCAAGGAAATTATCCGTACCGAAAGCCGTTCTTGAAATATCACGAACTTTTGATTTTATTTTATTTACCGCCACTATAATTACCACTGCAATAACAACGACAATTCCCCAAAAAATATATATACCGTAATCCAATAAAAACTCACCTTACAAATAATTCACAATTTATAATTGCGTTAAAAGTTATTATTAAAGGTCAGGCAATAACTCCTGACTCCTAATTCCTAACTCCTAACTTTAAAAAATAAGACTAATAATAAAAATAATTATTAGTCTTACTATTTATTGCTATTATATTATATATTTAAAAATTTTTCAATATAAATTGTATATAAATTTGCATTTTTATAACTAAAATTACATAAAATAATATTTTTTCAGTCAAAACGTTAATCACAAAAGCATAAATGTTCTGTTTATTTTACTTTTTGTGTTACAATAAATCCGCTGAAATTATCGCCTGATATTTCGTATGAATAATTTTTCAGAACAGGAATTTTTGTTGTTCCGTCCTGAGCCGCTATATAATGAACGTGCCATACTTCACCATTTTCACCGTTTATTACAAGCGGATTATCTATCGAATGAGTGTGAACAATATCTATATATTCTTCAAGCGTAATCATATTTTTCATAATATAATATGCGTGTGCCTCACCTACATAGCGGAAATGCCACGGTTCATATTCATAGCCTGTAATTTTTTCCTTGCCTTGAAGATAACGGAGTATAAAGCCGTATTTGTAGCAATTCTGATTTATCCAGCTATATACGCCCGTTCCGTCATACTTAATGCCGCCGACACCGTTTTCTATGCTGAGATTAAGGTCAAAGGCATATCCGCTCTGATGTTCGCTGAATCCGGGCGGTGCAACCCACTGTTCAGCCTCACGGTCGTCGCCTCTTTTGTCAACTTCTTCATTATAAAGCCTCACCTGTACGGCATAACTTCTGTAAGCACAGGCAACCATAACGTCTGTATATCCGTAAATATCCGCAAAATCATCAAACATATTGTTCATATTTTTTACTATTCCAGAATCGACATAAACGCTGTTGTCGGTAATACCATAGGTTGATGATTTATTATCCATAAGTGAAACAGTATTTTCGCCGTCGTGGTGTGAAGCATAATCCTTATTTACAAGAATAAGATTACCGTTGTATATTTCGTCATAGTCTTTTGAAACATATTTAATTTCCTGTTTGACAGAGTTTTCAGACGGCTCTGAACTTTTGTTTTCTGAGCTTTCATTTTTTGAGCTTTCACTGTTTGATACAGGATTATAATTTGACGGTTCGGAACTTTCGTATTGCGATTCAGGAACAGATACGGAACTTTCGGGCAGTTGTGACGGTTCGGAAGTGTCAGTTGTTATGTTTTTGTTTCTGATTTCCGCCGCAAAATAAACAACAGTAAATAAAAGACAGGATATAGCGAGTATAACCGACATAATAATCATCTGTTCACGAAAAGTAATAGGTTTATTGAAATCTATTTTAAAATTATTTAATATTTTTTTCAGTTTCATAAAAATTCCTTTCTCAAAAGTACAGCATTAACAAAATTCTGAAATTACTAACATATATATTAACCTTTACAGACATACAAAATCAAGTATATTTTTTGTATTATCCGAATTTTTATTACTTATGTACCAGTTTCCAAGTTTTCATAAAATAAAAAGTGAATTACTGACCAAAAGGTGATAAAATGGTAGATAACCAAACCAACCATATAAAACCTAAAGGAGTAATTCACATGAAAATATTATATACCCAAACACCTATAATAAGCAAGCTAAAAAAAGCATTTTGGAAAATATTTTCAAAAGAAAGCACTCCAATCAAAGAACATCTTTTTGATTTGTTAATTTCAGTA
>JAQXZA010000078.1 GCA_029226955.1 Clostridia bacterium
TTTATGATGTTAAAAAGCACGACAAGTCCGACTATAAAGTCTGGAAAGATTCATAATTGTTGTGTAAACCGTAAGTTTTTACGCTGAATTAAAAAATTGCCCGTGACTTAATTTGTCACGGGCTTTTTTTGTGTGTAAAAATATTGGGATTTATTAAGTGAATAAAAGTCATAATATTTGATTATTAAATATTAACGGTCGTTATTTTTACGTTCATTATTATATTCTTCAATTTCTTTGAGGGCAAGAGAAATACCGTAATTTATGAGTTCGCTCATACTTATTCTTTCTTCGTCGCATATTTTTTTTAGTTTTTCACGCTCGCCTTTTTTTAAATAAGCTGTAACCGTATCGTATGTTTTTATGCTGTATTTTTTGTTTGTCTTTTGTTTTCGGCGGTTAGTATATGCTCTTCTACAATTTTCACAAACCTTTTGACTTCCTGATTTTACTATATAGGGCTTGCCACATTCCGAACAAATATCGGAAGTACCGATTGTACGTGTCCTGATGTTGTTTTTTACTTTGTCGGAATATGTTTTTGAGCGTTGCCTCTGACGTTCTGCACGGCAGTCAGAACAATAAGTTGCGTGATTTGCACTTGATTCAAATTCTTTGCCGCACATCTGACATATAAATGTTTTCAACACGTTTTCCTGCTTTCTTTATAATATACAAAACAATATTATTACTGTCTTGCATATTATAAAACATAAATTTTGCACTGTCAACAAAAAGAAAAATTAAAAAACTGCAAAATTATACTTGACATTGCACATACTGTCATATATAATATGCTGTGAAAGGAGAGATGAACGATGAACAGTTCAATCAACAGAGTTGCATTAAGCGGTGTTATCACTGAAATTTCAGAACTTAAAAAAACACCCGACGGTGCAAACTGTACATTTACGCTTTATGTAAATCACAGATACGGAAAATTCAGCATTGATGTTATATGCAAAGACTACGGTGCTGAAATTACTGCTGACAAGTTTAAATCAAATGATAATGTTACTGTTTTTGGCAGACTTTATTCAAAAGACGGTTCTCTTAGTGTTCTTGCATCTGCTGTAATTTCGGATAATGATAATGTTGTTCCGGATTATTACCCGAAAGATTATGCCGTCAGGCAACGTAATGATTTGTCAGAACAAGAGAAAATATCTGCTGTTGCCGAAGAAATGGCTGACCCCGAAAACGACCCATTTTAAAATTGGAGTAAAGCTCAAAAAATACAAGGAGTGTTTTATTATGAAACAGATTTTTAAAAAGATGATTTGTGTGTTAATGGCTTTGTGCCTGACAGTTTCACTGTTGTCAACAACAGCTTTTGCACTGAAATACAATCGTAACGAACAAATAAAATATTTGTCAGAGCAAGAAAAATACGATTATATCTGGAAGTCATTTACTTATGGTCAAGAATATGAGATTAGCAAATGTAAGGAAAGGGACGATTTTCTGACATTGTCAATAGCAAGAGCAGAACTTAAATCATTTGTTTCTACGTTGGATATTTCTCCACACAGTAGCACCGATTATACAGTTTCAATGGCAAGCGGTGATTTTACTGAATATTTACATAAAAAGTACGGTAACATAATGCCATACAGTGAGGAAGTTATAAAGTATATGAAATCGCACCCGGACGCAGATTTAGAATGGACTTATAATCACGACAAAGATAATTACACTGTGGACGACAATCCGTTTTGGGATTGCACTGTTGAATATACAGGTATATATATGCAATACTCAGACAATGATGTTTCAAAAATTCTGATATGGACATACGACAAAAACAGCGACAAATATATATGCAAAGACCAAAACGGAAAAATAGTTAATTCCGTTGCAAAATATCATATTGACACTGAAACACCGTCGTCTTTAAATTCTGATAATTCAAAAAATACAACAGAATATTCAGCCGTAAGCAGTACAACAGAAACAGCCTATGCTGATATTTCAGGAAACGTTGAGTCAATATATGTTTATACAGATAGTACGGTGAGTGCATTGCCCGAAACAACAGAACCTTATACAGCGGCTGCCGCCGAAGAAACACAAATTGAAAGTTGGGCTGTTGAAGTTACAGACAATAACGGAGTCAATGTTCAGAATATTATCCTGATTGTTTTAGGGGTGCTTATTATTGTTGGAATAATTGTGATAATCGTAATGCTCAAAAAGAAAGTCAATTAACAGGATTATCTCAGCAGAATTTTTATTATAAACGTATATTTGTTAATCATCTTACTGAATTTTTTACGGCAAACAAAAAAGCTATCCTGAATATCAATTCGGGATAGCTTTTTGATTTAAAATAAAAGAGTGACTGCATTGTTAATACAGCCACTCAAATTATTGTTACTTTTTGTCGCATTCTCCTGATATGGTGGTCAGGTGGTAGCGAAACACAACCTTAAAAAATGTCGCATTCTCCTGATATGGTGGTCAGACGGTAGCGAAGCACAACCTTAAAAAATGTCGCATTCTCCTGATATGATGGTCAGACGGTAGCGAAGCACAACACTAAGATGAGTAACAAACATCTGTCATTTGTATTATAAGTCATAAATTCAAAAAACACAAGCAATTTTATATA
>JAQXZA010000079.1 GCA_029226955.1 Clostridia bacterium
CTTACGGTTATCGCAACTTTAAACGTTTTCGTAATCGTATTTTACATATATTTTCTTAAAATGAAAAACGAGTGGCAACCTGATTGCTACCACTCGTATTCCTATTTTTTCGGTTTTACCCCAACTATTGACATAGAGCCTAAAATTTATGTATCGGGTGCTTTCTATTATCGTTTTATTATCAGACAACGGCTTTTTTTGTCCACTTTTTTCCGTGCCATCTGAACAGCATAAGAATACCTCGGAAACACTCATCAGCAGCAAAAGCAATCCACATTCCTATCAATCCAAGTCCGCAAGGTACAGCGAGGATATATGAACCGAGAGTACTTATAATCCACATTGAGAAAATAGCTACTATTGTAGGAAAATAAACATCCCCTGCCCCTCTTAAACTGTTTATAATAATAAGATTTGAAGAACGTCCCATTTCAAGAACTAAATTGATGCATATTACAGAGCCGCCTATTAAAATAACCTCCGGATTATCAGTAAATATTCCGATAATCTGGTATCGAAGCAATATTCCGATAATCGACATCAAAACTGATACCGAAAAACCGATTCCCATCGCTTTCCAGCCACTTTTATATGCACCGTCAAAATTTTTATTTCCGACAAGATGGCTTGTCATAATCTGTGAACCCTGACCGATTGAAAGCGAGAATATGAAAAACAGTGATACGATGTTCTGTAAATATGATTTTGCAATATATTCATTTTCTGTAAGAAACGCCAGTGCAATAGCGGTTACAACAAGCTGTGAAACATTATAATTGAGTGATTCAAACGCCGATGGGATTCCTATTTTCATCATTGCAGCAAAATCTTTTACTGGAACGGGTTTAAGAAGTTTGAAGAACGAAAATTTTTCAACTTTTTTGAAAAATAAAACGGCAATTATAATAAGACCTATTATACGGCTAAATGTTGTTGCCATTGCAACACCAAAAATACCAAGAACGGGCATTCCAAACCAACCCATAACAAAAGTAAGGTCAAGAATGGTATTTAATACATTCATAATTGCAGTAACATACATAGAAATTTTTGTATAACCGTGATTTCTGAAAATAACCATCATTGAGCTAAGCAGTGCCTGAGTGAACATAAAACCGCCAACAATCATAAGATATTCAGAACCGAAATCAAGTATTTTTCCTGTTGCACCAAGTGCTGACATAAGCTGGCGGCTGAAAACTGCAAGCACAAGACTTACAATAATTCCAAGTATTAAATTAAAAGAAATTGCAATAGCCGCTGTTTTTGATGCTTTCTGACGATTACCAGCACCGAGATTCTGAGAAATAATAACTGCACTTGCGTTAGATGTTACTGTAAAAAGAATATTGCATATCGAAATAATTTGATTGGCAGTATTAACCGACGCTGATGCAACATCATCGTATGTACTTAGGGCATATACATCAATTATGCCCAATAACATAAACAATATATTTTCTATAAGAATTGGCCATGTTAGATTAAAAAGGGTGATTTTCTTATTCATTTGTTCTTCTCCGAAAACAAGAAATTATTTTGATTTTGCAAACTGACTGTTATAAAGATTGAAATAAAATCCCTGTTTTTGCATAAGTTCATTGTGATTTCCCTGTTCAATAATATTTCCGTCTTTCATAACAAGAATGACATCTGCTTCCTTTATTGTTGAAAGCCTGTGTGCGACAATAAAGCTGGTACGACCTTTCATCATATTATTAAATGCCTGCTGTACGTTGATTTCTGTACGTGTATCAATACTGCTTGTAGCCTCGTCAAGAATAAGCATAGGCGGGTCACACAGCATTACTCTTGCAATACACATAAGCTGACGCTGACCTTGCGACAGATTAGCTCCCTCCTCAGAAATAAGGCTGTCATAACCATTTGGAAGACGTTCAATAAAGCTGTCGATAAATGCTTTTTTTGCCGCCTCTTTTACTTCATCAAGAGTTGCGTCAGGTTTTCCGTATGCGATATTATCCCTTATTGATGCACTGTAAAGCCAACTGTCCTGCAATACCATTCCATAAAGTCCACGCAAAGAATTTCTCTTTATATCATAAATATTCGTATCATCAATTTTAATAGTGCCGCTGTTGACATCATAAAAACGCATAAGAAGGTTTATCATTGTTGTTTTTCCACAACCTGTCGGACCTACTATTGCAATCTTCTGACCCGGTTTTATATGAAGTGTAAAATTGGTAATAAGTTTCTTTTCGGGAACATAAGAAAAACTAACATTTTCTATGTCAATTTTGCCCGAACAGGTTTTCATATCCTTTGCATTTTCTGAATCAGGTGTCTGAGGCTGTTCGTCAATAAGTTCAAATACTCTTGATGCACCTGCAAGTGCCGATTGAAGTTGAGGAATAACACCTGTTACTTCATTAAACGGCTTTGTGTATTGGTTTGCATAGGTTATAAAGGTTGAAATCTGACCTATCGACAATGTTCCTTTGATTGCACTTAAAGCACCCACAATACATACTGCCGCTGTTACAATACCGTTGACAAAACGTGTACTTGGATTTGCTAATGATGAATAGAACTGAGATTTTTGTCCGCATACTTTCAAACGTTCATTTATTTCCTCGAAATTATTTTGAGATTCTTCTTCATAGCTGAATGCTTTTACAATTTTTTGCTGTCCCACATATTCTTCAATATATGAACTTATTTCCCCCTGTGTTTTCGACTGTTCACGAAACATTTTTTGCGAAAGACGTGTAATAAATGCCGCTACAAAAAGTGACAACGGTGTTATAACTACAACTACAAGTGCTATATAAACATTTATTATAAGCATAAAAGCAAGCGTACCTACTATCATTACAAGTCCTGAAAAAAGCTGTGTAATACCCTGTAAGAGTCCGTCGCCAACTGCATCAATATCATTTATCATACGGCTGATAAGGTCGCCGTGAGGGTGTCCGTCAATATATCTCAGCGGAACAGAATTGAATTTTGCATAAACATCACGACGCATATCACGCATTGTTAAATAACTGACTGAATTTGTACAAAGAGCCATAAGCCACTGAAAAATTGCTCCTCCAAGAACAGTAACAACCACCATAAGAAGAATATTTGTTATTGCGGCAAAATTAACATTTCCAGCCTCAACATCTTCATCTATTGCATAACCGATAAGTACAGGTGCAGTAAGGTTTAGAGTAACATAACAAAGTGCAAATATCATTGCAAGAATCAGTTTTGAACGGTATGGAGCGGTATATTTTAATATTCTTCCTACTGTTCCTTTGTTTGCTTTTTTCTTGGCATTCTTCATTATTCGTCAACCTCCTCTGCTTTAAGCTGTGAAAGGCATATTTCACGATAAACGGGACAATTTTTAATCAATTCTTTATGTGTTCCTGTTCCTACAAGTTCTCCGTTGTCAAGGACAAGAATCTTATCCGCATAACGAACCGTACCGACACGCTGTGAAACCATTATTACAGTCATATTTTCAGTATCCTCAGCAATAGATTTTCTCAGTGCCGCATCAGTTGCAAAGTCCAAAGCACTTGCACTGTCATCAAGTATAAGAATTTCAGGCTGTGAAACCAACGCCCTTGCTATTGTAAGACGCTGACGCTGACCGCCTGAAAGATTTTTTCCACCTGCCGTAATAAGCTTGTCGGTTTTTTCAGGGAATTTTGATGCAAATTCATAAGATTGTGAAATTTTAAGTGCTTTTTCGATTTCTTCCTGTGTAGCGTCTTTTTTGCCCCATTTCATATTGTCATTGATTGTTCCCGAAAACAATGTCGCACTCTGAGGCACAATACCCATATTACCTCTTAACTGACGGAATGAATAATCCTTTACATTATTACCATAAACAAAAACTTCACCATCAGAAGTATCGTAAAAACGTGGTATAAGGTTTACAAGAGTTGATTTACCTGAACCGGTACCTCCGATAATTCCAACTGTTTGTCCACGCTCAATGCTGAAACTTATATTTTTCAGTGCATAACCGTTATCGGCATATCCAAACGATACATTTCTAAATTCAATAATCGGAGCATCTTTATTTTCTGCAATATCGTCTTTTGTCTTTTCTACAACAGATGGCTGAGTTTCAAAGACTTCGTTTACTCTTGCCGCTGACGCTGATGCTTTTGTAAAAATAACAACAAGATTTGAAACAACTATCATAGCAAGAAGTATTTGAGTCATATAGTTTACAAGGGCAATAATCTGTCCTGACATAAGTTCTCCGTTATCTACAAGTACAGAACCGAACCATACTATTGCTATAATTGCCGCTTGTACAATAACATAAGTTAATGGGTTCAAAAGTGCAGAAATTCTTCCCACTTTAACGGAAACTTCTGTAAGGTCATTGTTGCTCTGTGCAAAGCGTTCTTCTTCGCTTTTTTGTTTTCCGAATGCTCTTATAACTCTGTTGCCCGAAAGGTTTTCTCTTGAAATAAGTGACACAGAGTCGAGTTTTTTCTGTATTTTTTTAAAATACGGAACGGATTTATGCATTATAAAATAAAGTACAAAAGCTATAATCGGCGACGCAATAAAAAATATTAACGATAGTTTCAAATCAATAGTCATTGCCATAATCATTGCACCTATAACAAGAAATGGTGCTCGTATTACAAGTCGTATCAGCATCGCAACAGCAGCCTGTAACTGATTTATGTCGTTTGTCATACGTGTTATCAGTGACGGTGTTCCGATTTTATCAAGTTCATTGTGTGACAGCGTGTTTATATGTTTAAACATTGCGTTTCTGACTTTTGTACCGAAACCCTGTGACGCTATTGACGCTGATTTCTGACATACCAAAGCAAAACAAAGCCCTAATGCTCCCAGAAGAATCATCAGTCCTCCCATTCTCCATACATAGCCTGTATCTTTGTTTTTTACTCCGACATCAATAATACTTGCAGTAATAAGCGGTATAAACAACTCGAAAATTGCCTCTATCAGTTTACATAACGGCCCTAATGTCAGCTGTAATTTGTAGTCTTTAAGAAAACGCCGTAATTTAAACATTGAATAATAACCTCTTTCCATTCTTTGTTTATTCTGAATACAAAATTATTTTAACTTTACTTTATACTGCTGTCAAGAACAGTATTGTTACTGATTTGACATTATAATAACCAATATTGCTTTAATTTGCTTTTAAGGTGTGATTACAATCAAGAAAAAACAGTTTATCAGAAATGGTCTTATTCTTACTGTTACATCTCTGCTTATCAGAATAATAAGTATGTCATTCCGAATATATCTATCGGACAAAATAGGTGCAGAAGGTATTGGTCTTTATCAGCTTATACTGACAGTGTATCTTTTCTTTTCAACAATTACAACAAGCGGTATGTGTCTTACGGTAACAAGGCTGGTAACAGACTATAATGCACGAAACGAACCGTCAAAGGCCAGATATGTAACATATAAATGCCTTGTGATTTCTGTAATAATAAGTATAATATTCGGATTTATACTTTTTATTTTTGCGGATTTTATCGGAATATCTTTTCTTAAAGATGAGAGAACCGTACTTTCTTTGAAAATACTTGCTCCAAGTTTGCCTTTTATGGCTTTTTCGGCTTGTCTGAGAGGGTATTTTTATGCCGGAAGAAAAACCTTACAGACTTCGGGTGAGCAACTTTTGGAACAGGTTATTGAAATAGGAATTTTTATATTTATATTTACTTATTTTTCACCTGACGGACTGAGTTATGCCTGTTGTGCAATCGTTGCAGGAACAACCTGTGCAGAATTTATTTCTTTTTTCTATTCTCTTATACTTTATATCGCTGACAGTCGAAAACAAAAATGCCGCTGTGAAAAGGTGCATTATCTTGGAAGAAAAATTCTCCCGATAGCCTTGCCTGTTACCGCCAGTTCTTGCCTCAGAAGCGGACTTTCCGCAATAGAAAATGTACTTATACCGTCAGGACTGAAAAAATACGGTGCAAATTATACAAGAGCATTGTCACAATACGGAATCATCAGCGGTATGGCGATGCCTGTGCTTGTTTTTCCATCTGTTTTTATATTGCCTTTTGCAACCCTTATTATTCCAGAAATGTCACAAGCAAGCGTTGAAAAACGTAAAAACGGTATTCATTATATGACTGAAAAAATGTTTCGTCTTACACTTTTATATTCTCTACCCATTATGGTTATCTTTATGTTTTTTGCTGAAAGAATCGGAGAAATTATTTACCACAACAACGAGGCGGGATTTTATATTGCACTTCTTGCTCCTGTTGTTCCGCTGATGTATCTTGATTCTATTGTTGACGGAATACTAAAAGGACTGAATGAACAGGTCAGCTATCTTGCATACAATATAATAGATTCTGTTATTCGTGTAATACTGACTTATATATTGCTGCCAAAACTTGGTGTTGCCGGCGTTGTAATAGTAATTATAGTCAGCGAACTTCTGAATACATCATTAAGTATTGCAAGACTGCTGAAAATAACAGGAATACAGCTTATGGTTTTTGACTGGATAATCCGCCCTTTGATATGTATATGTGTTCCGTGTCTTATTGCAATGATACTACCGTCTTTTTCATCAATAATTATTGATTTAATTTTTAAAATTATTTTTTGTTCTCTGTTTTATCTTTTGTTTTTATACTTATCAAAAAATAAAAAATCCGAATGTAAAGCATAGAAAAAACGCAAGGTTTTTCTTGCGTTTTTCTTTTGATTATATCCATATTTAATTTCCAATAACGCTTTGTTCAATAATTTTTCGTATTTCTTCTATGCCCTGTCCGTTTTGCGAGGAACAAGGAAACAGCGGTATATCAGGATAATCTTTTAATTCTTCTTTTAGTTTTTCAAGTTGTTCAAGGTACTGAGTTTTTTTCAGCTTGTCTGATTTTGTCAAAGCAATGATAAAGGTATAATCGTTATTATACAAAAAATCTATCATTCCCATATCATCAACTGTCGGAGAATGACGCATATCGCAAATCTGTACAACAAGCGGAATATTCCTGTTCTGTGCAAAATATCCTTCAACAAGTTCTGCCCATCTCATTTTTTCGCTTTGTGAAACTTTTGCGTAGCCATAGCCCGGAAGGTCAACAAAATAAGCCTCTTTTAAAGAAAAAAAGTTTATTGTTCCAGTTTTGCCCGGGGTTGCACTGACTCGTGCGATTGATTTACGGAAAAGAAGTTTATTTATCAATGAAGATTTTCCGACATTGGATTTACCCGAAAAGACAATCTCTGGTAAATCAGACGACGGTATTTGAGATGACTTTCCGTAGGCAGCTTTAAACTCTGCAATCTGAAAATTCATTGTTTCACCTCTGTGCAGTATTTTCTTAGTTATTTTCCGAAATAAGTGCCGTTTTAAGAACAGTATCTATATTATCTGCAAGCACAAATTCAACGGAATTTTTTACAATTTCATCAACTTCATCAAGGTCGGAACGATTATCCTGTGGAATTATAATTGTTTTTATTCCAAGACGATAGGCTGCCATAGTTTTTTCTTTAAGACCGCCTATTGGAAGAACTCTGCCCCGGATAGTTATTTCACCGGTCATAGCTAAATCACGCCTTACAGGTATTCCCGTAAGTGCAGACGCTATTGCTGTTGCCATTGTAATTCCTGCTGACGGGCCGTCTTTTGGAACAGCTCCTTCAGGAACATGAATATGAATATCTTTATTTTTATAAAAATCCTTATCAATATTCAGCTTTTCAGTCATTGTTCTGACGCAAGTATATGCTGCTTGTGCAGATTCTTTCATAACATCACCGAGAGAACCCGTCAGTTCAAGTTTTCCGCTACCGTTCATTACGGCAACCTCAACAGGCAAGGTTTCTCCTCCGACAGATGTCCACGCAAGTCCTGTTACCAGTCCTACTTCATTATTTGAGCCGAGTGTATCATTTTTGTATTTACGTGAACCAAGATATTCCTCTATATTATCAAGTGTAATTTTAACCGATTTTAGTTCTCCTGATACAATTTTTACGGCTACTTTATTCATAATCTTTGAAATAGTTCTTTCAAGCGAACGAACACCAGATTCCCTTGTGTAGCTGTCGATAATATCATAAACGGCTTCATCTGTAATTTTAAACTGTCTTGCATTTAATCCGTGTTTTTTTAGCTGTTTTGAGATAAGATGAAGTTTTGCAATATTGAATTTTTCTTCTCTTGTATAGCTATCAATTTGTATTATATCCATTCTGTCAAGAAGAGGTGCCGGAATTGCTGTATAATCATTTGCCGTTGTTATGAACATTACTTTACTCAAATCAAACGGCAAATCAATATAATGGTCATAGAAAGTAGAATTTTGCTCACCATCAAGTACTTCAAGCAAAGCTGATGTAGGATCTCCGTGAAAATCTTTTCCGAGCTTATCAATTTCATCAAGCAAAATAAGCGGATTGGCAGAACCTGATTGTTTTACAGCATACATTATGCGTCCCATCATTGCTCCGATATATGTACGCCTGTGTCCCCTTATTTCCGCTTCATCATGTACGCCGCCAAGTGCTATACGCTGATATTTTCTTCCTATTGTATCAGCGATAGAGTGGGCTATTGATGTTTTTCCTACACCGGGAGGACCGGCAAGACAAATGATCTGACCGTTAATATCAGGATTAAGTTTTCTTACCGCAAGTGCCTCGATAACATTTTCTTTTACTTTTTTCAGACCGTAATGGTTTTTATCAAGATTTGTGTTGATTTTTTTAATGTCGATTTTTTCTTTGGTATAAACTCCCCACGGAAGATCAATACAAGTGTCAAGATAATTTCTTACCACATTTGCTTCCGCTGAATTAACTGACATTTTTTCGAGCTTTTGAACTTCTTTTAAAAGTTTTTCTTTATTTTCATCGGTAGTTTTAATATTAAGAATTTTTTCTTTGTAATCATAGGATTCTGTTGAGAAATCTTCGTTGTCACCAAGTTCATCATGTATTGCTTTAAGACGTTCACGAAGGTAATATTCCTTTTGATTTCCTTCAATACACTCTCTTGTCCTTTCATTGATAGTTTCTTCTATGGCAAGAACATTGTTTTCACGGCGAAACATCGTTATTATTTTTTCTATACGAATTTCTTCGTCAAGCGTTTCAAGAATTTCCCGTTTTTTGTGATAATCACGAATTACATTATCAGCAATATAATCAGAAAGAAATCCCGCATCGTTGGTATCATGCACTGTAAGAATCATATCCTGAGGAATATGACTGTTCATCATTGAAAATTCGTTAAACATATCTTTAACTGTATTCATCATTGCTTCAATTTTTTCTGAATTATCTGATTTTTTTACAGGAAGTTCTTTAACAGCTGCTTCAAAATACATAGGATTATCTAAAAAGCTTTCTGCTTTTGCCCTGTACATACCCTCTGCAACAACACGAAGTACATTATCCGGCATTTTTGCTATCTGAAGTATTTTTGTATATACTCCTACCTTGCATAAATCTTCACCTGACGGATCAGAATCCAGTGCATCCTTCTGAGAAGTAATAAATATATACCTGTCAGCGTTCATTGCCGCTTTAATAGCAAGAACGGATTTTTTTCTTGCTATATCAAAATGCAGAATAGAACCTGGAAATATTACAAGTCCACGGAGAGGAAGTACCGGAACTGTTTGAATTTCTGTTTTTTCGTTATCCATTTTTTCCTCCAATTATATTAAACATTGTGTGAATTATATCATAAATCAAATTTTTTATCAAGTGTCATATTTTTAATTCCGTTTGACTATTTTACATAAATGTAAGTTGACTGCTTTCCGGAAGATTATTGAATGCCCCTGCCTCCCTGAGTGTTTCAATAACCGATTTTGATACTTTTGCTCTTTGCTGAAAATCTTCAACGGACATAAATTCACCGCCGTTTTTCGCTTCGGCAATACTGTTTGCAGCGGCTTCTCCTACACCAGCAATACTTGAAAACGGCAAACGGATTTTGTCGCCCTCTACAAGAAATTTTTTTGCGTCGGATTTGTAAATATCTATCGGCAGAACTCCGATTCCCCGTGCAAGCATTTCATTTACAATCTGCAAAGTTGCATAAGACGCTTCTTCTTTTGCTGATGCCTCTTTTTTCTGTATTTTCATATTTATATCCAACATTTTTCTTTTAACGGCTTCTCGTCCCTTACACACAAGAGCACCGTCAAAATCATCACTTCTTACCGTAAAATAGGCAGCATAATATTCTTTCGGTCTATGAACTTTATACCAGCCAAGCCGCAGTGTTGAAATCATATATGCGGCTGCGTGAGCTTTCGGGAACATATATTTTATCTTCATACAGGAGTCGATATACCATTGAGGAACACCGTGTTCCTTCATAGCTTTGAGATGTTCTTCGGTAAGAAGTTTTTTAGCATTTCCTTTACGGACAATTTCCATTATTTTGAATGCCATATCAGGTTCGAGTCCTTTGTGCATAAGATAAACCATAATGTTATCACGAGTTCCTATTACTTCGGAAATAGTGCATATTTTCTTTTCGATAAGGTCAGAGGCATTTCCAATCCATACATCTGTACCGTGTGAAAGACCTGAAACCTGTAAAAGATCGGCAAAGGTTTTCGGTTGTGTTTCAATAAGCATATGACGCACAAAGCTTGTACCAACCTCAGGCAATGAGAATGTGCCTGTTTCTGAATCTATATCTTCCGGTGTAACACCAAGTGCCTTTGTTGATGTAAACAATGACATAACATCGGGGTCACTCATTGATACGTCCATTACACTAATGCCTGTGTATTCTTCAAGATAATGGTAAATTGTCGGAACATCGTGACCGAGTTCGTCAAGTTTACATACTGTATCGTGAATAGAATGGAAGTCAAAGTGTGTAGTGATTATATCGGTTTTCTGGTCGTTTGCCGGTCGCTGTATAGGACAAAATTCGTATATATCATTCATACGTGGTACAACAACCATACCTGCCGGGTGCTGTCCTGTTGTTCTTCTTATACCTGTACAACCCTCAGCAAGACGCATTTCTTCTGCTTTATTGATTGTTATTCCACGGGTTTCAGCATATTTACGGACATAGCCTATTGCTGTTTTTTCTGCAACCGTAGCGATTGTACCAGCTTTAAACACATTTTCCTTACCGAAAAGTCTTTCGGTATATCTGTGTGAACAGGTCTGATACTCGCCCGCAAAGTTCAGGTCAATATCAGGGGTTTTATCACCTTTGAAGCCGAGGAAGGTTTCAAACGGTATATCGTGACCATCACGAAGATATTCTGTATTGCAGTTGGGGCATTTTTTTGGAGGAAGGTCAAATCCTGAACCGTAACTTCCGTCATCAAAAAATTCGCTGTTATGGCATTTAGGACAAACATAATGCGGACAGAGCGGATTCACCTCCGAAATACCCGACATAGTCGCAACAAATGATGAGCCGACAGAACCTCTTGAACCGACAAGATAACCGTGTTCATTTGAGTCAGCAACCAGTTTTTGAGCTGTCATATACAATACAGAGAATCCGTTTTTGATAATAGAACTTAACTCCTTATCAATTCTTGCCCGAACAATTTCAGGTAGTGGGTCGCCGTATATATTTTTTGCACGTTCCCAGGTTATGCGTGTAAGATCTTCCTCAGCACCGGGAATAAACGGCGGAAAGTTTCCCTTAGGGACGGCACGGATAGTTTCCACCATATCTGCAATTTCATTTGTATTGGTAACAACAACCTCGTATGCTTTTTCTTTGCCGAGATATTCAAATTCTTTTAGCATTTCCGCTGTTGTACGGAAATACAACGGTGCCTGTTCCTCCGCATCAGAAAATCCCTGTGCAGTCATAAGCACTTTTCGGTATTCGCTGTGGTGAGGGTCCATAAAATGTACGTCACAGGTTGCAACGACCGGTATATCAAGTTCCTCACCAAGTTTTACAACCGTTTTATTAAACTCCTGTAATTCCTCAACAGAGCTTACTGTGCCATTGCGGAGCATATACATATTGTTTCCGATTGGCTGTATTTCAAGATAATCATAAAATGACGCAATTTTTTTGAGTTCTTCCCAGCTTTTTCCGTCAACTATTGCACGGAATAACTCACCTGCCTCGCACGCACTGCCTATAATAAGTCCGCTGCGAAGTTTTACAAGTTCGGATTTTGGCAAAAGTGGCTTTTTATAAAAATAGTCAATATGCGATTTTGAAATAAGTTTATATAGATTTTTGAGTCCAAGCTGATTTTTTACAAGTATAATCTGATGATAGTATTTGTATGATTTTATTTCAGGTTTTGGAAGTGCAGCGTTAATCTGTGAGATTTTATTAACACCGTAATCTTCCGACAGCTTTATGAGCATTACCTGAAAAATCTTTGCCAGCATAAGTGCGTCATCACACGCTCTATGATGGTTAAAATTACCGAGTTTAAGATGATTTGCGATAGAATCAAGTTTATGTTTTGCAAGCTGCGGAAACATTCCTCTTGAAATCGCAAGAGTATCAACATAAGTCAATGTATAAGGAATTTTATGTCTTTCGGCGGCAACTTTAATAAATGATGTATCGAATGTTGCATTATGTGCAACAACAACGGCATTTTCACCGCAAAAATCAAGAAATGAGGTTACAGCCTCCTGTTCTGATGGAGCATTTTCAACCATAGAATCATCTATGCCTGTAAGTTCTGTAATCTTTTCAGGAATATGCTTTTCGGGATTTACAAATGTAGAAAAAGTGTCTTTTATTTCACCGTTTACTAAGCGTACTGCACCTATTTCTGTTATTCTTTCTTTTGAAGCGGTAAGACCTGTGGTTTCAATATCAAAGATAATAAATTCACCATCAAGTGATATATCAGTACTTCCCTGAACTGCGGTAGATGACTCGTCATTTATAAAATATGCCTCAACTCCGTAAATAATCTTGATTTTCCCGCCTTTTTTTGCTATTGCGTCACAGGCATTCATAGCGTCAGGATATGCCTGTGCAACACCGTGGTCGGTTATTGCTATTGCAGGCATTCCCCACGAATATGCACGGTTGACAAGGTCACCTGCACTTGTAACGCCGTCCATTGCCGACATATTTGTATGCAGATGAAGTTCAACTCTCTTTTTCTCTGACTTATCAACAATTTTTTGCATTGCTACTGTGCTGACAGCTGACGCCATCACTGTAAGGTCGTGTTCATATTTATCGTATTGGGATTCACCTCTGACCAATATTGCCATACCTTTTTTAAGCTCGGCAACAGCTTTGCATTTTTCGTTCTGGTCAATTATTTTTATAGTAATAGAACCTGTAAAATCGGTAATTGTAATTGAAATGATTTTTTTCTTGTTATCTCTTGTATCTTTTATATCTATTGCAAAAATTTGTCCCCATATTATTATTCTTCCTGATTCGGGAGTAATACGGTTGATAGAAAAAGTTTCTCCACGTATATTTCCGCCATAAATTGCATTTGCCGTTTCAGGAATATATGACGGAATAAGGGTTTTGCCCTCACGGATTTCAATTTCAGAGTCAGCGGTTGAAACTTGTTTAGCCTGAGGTTTATTTTGCTTTGCTTTAAGCTCTGAACCTGTTTTCATCATACTTTCATATTGCTCAATCTCGGCAATTTGTACCTCTCTCAAAGCCTTTTCTTCGTTGATTTTTTGATGTTCAATATATGTCTGGCTATCAGCATTGATTGACAAAATCCCATTAAATTCAACAGTCACATTTATATTAAATTCGTCTTTTATCAAATTTGCAAGCTGTTTATCAAATTTCTGCTGTACAAGTATATCCTTTCCGCCGTGCTGTAAGGTAATGATAAATCTGTTGTCTTTCAGTTCGGCAGTTGATTCATTAAGTGTACCATTAAGACTCGCACAACGTCTTTTGAGTTCAAGTACAAGTTCGGGATAATATTCAGCAGAAAAAAGTGTGCTTTCATAATGCGGATTTAAAAAGCACTGTGAAAGATTAAGGACACTTCCGCATATAATCTTTTCGGCATTAAATATGGTTTTTCTGTCAATAAGTTCAGAACATTCAATATATATTTCCATTGAACGAATAACAGAATCCATTTTTATGTTTATTATTTTACTGTCGTTTATGCTTTTGGGCAGTTTTGATGTATCAAGGTATCTGCCAAAAAAATCAGAAAAACTTTTCAACTGAATCTTCCTTTATAATCTTCACATATTCTCTATTTCTTTTAAAAGCTCTGAAAGCAGTTTATCTTCCGGTACTTTTCTGACAATTTCGCCTTTTTTGAATATAAGTCCTTCTTTGAGTCCGCCTGCAATGCCAATATCAGCCTCACGTGCTTCTCCCGGTCCGTTTACGGCACAACCCATTATAGCAACAGTAATATTCTTTTTGCAGTCTTTCAGCATTTCCTCGGCTTGCTTTGCAATTCCGATAAGGTCAATCCTTGTTCGTCCACAGGTTGGACAGGATATAAATTTTATCCCCTCATCATTAAGTCCGAGTGCTTTAAGTATATCCTTTGCGGCATATACTTCTTTTACAGGTTCATCTGTAAGCGATACTCTTATTGTATCGCCTATACCTTTAAGAAGAAGTGAACCTATGCCGATAGAGGATTTGATAATTCCCATTCTTTCTGTGCCAGCTTCCGTTACACCAAGGTGCAGCGGATAATTGCATTTTTCGGAAACAAGTTCATATGCCTGAGTCATAATTTCAACATTTGATGACTTCATAGACAACACTATGTTATCAAAATCAAATTTTTCAAGCAGTGAAGCGTGATACATTGCACTGTCGCACAATGCCTGAGGAGTAGGCTTACCATATTTTGCAAGAATTTCTTTTTCAAGAGAACCTGAATTAACGCCTATCCTTATCGGGATATTTTTGCGGCTACATTCCTCAGCAACCATTTTAACACGGCTCTCATCACCAATATTTCCCGGGTTAATGCGTATTTTGTCTATTCCTACGGCTGCCGCTTCAAGTGCAAGGCGGTAGTCAAAATGTATATCTGCAACAAGAGGGACACTGACTTCTTTTTTAATTGCGGGAATAAGTTTTACAGCATCATTATTCGGTATTGAAAGACGTATTATATCACAGCCAGCCTTTTCAAGTTCAACAGCCTGTTTTACACTGCCTTCAATATCGTCCGACGGAATATTCAGCATTGACTGAACGGTAATTTTTGAATTGCCGCCTATACTTATATTTCCGATTTGTATCTGTTTTGTATTTTTTCTTATCATTTTTGACATCTCCTGTTATGAAAAGAGTCTTATAACATCGTTAATTGAAATAACAGCCATCAGCAAAAGGAGAAGAACCATTCCGATTGCGTGAACATATCCTTCGTGTTCAGGTTTTACAGGTTTTCTTCGTATAGCTTCAATTATAAGGAATATCAGTCTGCCGCCGTCAAGTGCTGGCAAAGGTAGTAAGTTTACAATACCAAGATTAACCGTAATTACCATCATTACATATATAAGATTACTCAGACCGTCCCCAAAACTGCTTTCAAGACCGCTTGCAGTTGCCTGAGATATTGCAGATGTCATACCAATAGGACCTGCTACCTCATTGAAACCGAACTGTCCTGTTACAAGTCCGACAAGACTCGCCCATACCATTCTGACGATTGAAACCGTTGATTTGAATGTTTGAACAATAAGATTTCCAAAATTGTTTTCTATTGCCTCAACCTTAAAATCAAGCTGTATTATATCTGTATTATTGCTTGATTTAGCAGTAGGAAATACAACATTTTCAAGGTCTGTCTGTTTTCCGTCACGAATTACCGAAATATTTAATTTATTTGACTTAGCAGTTGCAAATGCAAAACTCATATCATTAGATGTGCTGATATGATAACCATTTATGGATTTTATTTCATCACCAACTTTTAAAGATTGTGACGATGTTGCGTTATCGGCAAAATTCGCAATAGTAGTTGACGCAAAATATTTATTAGGTGCAAGAATTATTGCCATAAGGACAAGTCCGAGAATCATATTCATTATTGCACCGGCAACAACAATAATCATTCTTTTCCATACTGCTTTGTTGCCAAACGCATTTTCATCATTACTTTCCTCGTCTTCACCCTCCATAGAACAAAATCCACCTATTGGAAAAAGTCTGAGAGAATACAATGTTTCACCTTTTTGAAATTTGATAATTTTAGGTCCCATTCCAAGTGCAAATTCATTGACCTTTACACCAGACAGCTTTGCCGTTATGAAATGCCCTAATTCGTGTATAAATATTATCAGTTCAAAAAGCAGTATTCCTATAATAATTAGTAATGCAACTTCTATTTCAATCATCTCCAAAACAATTTATAGTTTATTATATTAAATCAGCAGTATTTTTCATAAACTTTTCTTCTGGTTTCTTTGTCAGTATAAAGAATATCCTCAAGCGTAAATGAGTCTGAAATATCCGAAGAAAATTCTGATACTGAATTTCCGACTATATCCGCAATTTTCAAAAATGATATTTTTCCTTTCAAAAACATATCAACTGCAACCTCATTTGCAGCATTTGCAACCGTCGGATAAAGTCCGCCTTTTCTTAGTGCCTGACGGCATATTGCAAGACATTCAAATGTATCATAATCGGGTTTATAAAATGTCATCTGTGCAATATCGGCTAAATCCAGTTCCTTTACAGGTGAAAAAACACGCTCAGGATAAGTCAGTGCATATTGAATAGGTATTCTCATATCAGGAACACCAAGTTGTGCAATGACTGCATTATCTTTAAGCTGAATCATTGAATGTATTATGCTCTCTCTGTGAATAAGTACATCAATATCCTCATCTTTGACACCAAAAAGCCACGATGCCTCTATGACTTCAAGTCCCTTATTCATCATTGTAGCAGAGTCAATAGTTATTTTTGCCCCCATATTCCAGTTTGGATGTTTAAGAGCGTTTTCAACGGTAACATTTTTAAGTTCTTCCTTAGTTTTTCCAAAAAAAGAACCTCCTGAGGCAGTTAGTATTATTTTTTTCAATGAATTTTCAGGACAACCTTGTAAGCACTGAAAAATTGCCGAATGTTCGCTGTCAACAGGATAAAGCTTTACCCCATAATCTTTAACAGCTTTCATAACTATACTTCCGCCGGCAACAAGGGTTTCTTTATTTGCAAGAGCAAGATTTTTACCAGCTTTTATCGCTGAAATTGTCGGCAACAATCCGGCAACTCCTACAATGGCATTAACTACTGTATCACAGCTACTTTCTGTTGCAGCCTGTATAATTCCTTCTTCTCCACTTATAACATTTATATCTGTATCTGCAAGTTCCGCTTTCAATTCTACGGCACTGTTTTTATCAATAACACATACAAGATTCGGCTTAAATTCACGTGCCTGTATTTCGAGAAGTTCAATATTCCTATATGCCGTCAGTGCTGTCACTTTTATACTATGCATTCGTGCAACGTCAAGGGTCTGTGTTCCTATTGAACCGGTAGAACCAAGAACTGATATGCTCTTTGTCATTTTAACACTTCCAATCATCAACAAATTATGGGCAGATATGTTGTCATAATCAACAAAAACGGTGCTACAAAAATAACACTATCGAAACGGTCAAGGATTCCTCCGTGTCCTGGAATAATATTTCCGTAGTCTTTTATATTACAGGAACGCTTTACAAGTGAAAAACTCAAATCACCAAGAATGGAAAGCAAAGAACCTGTAAGAGAAAGGATAATAAGATTTATATAATTTATTGTTATTGTACCGCCGTAAATCCAGTTTACAAAAACAAATCCTACACCACAAGTTGCAAGAATACATACAATAACACCACCGACTGCTCCCTCAATGGTTTTTTTTGGACTTATTTCAGGGCAAAGTTTATGTTTTCCCATAAAACTTCCGACAAAATATGCACCTGCATCAGCAAGCCACGGAAGTGCAAGGGTTATTACAAAATATAATGCGGAATGTGCAATATCCATATCTTTCATTGATATGATAGCTGAAAGTGAAAAAGTAATAATAAGCGACATACTGTAAGTATATGCAAACTCTTTGAATGATATTGTTTTATGAAAAAATATCATCACAGAAAGCATTATTGCCGTATAGACATACCAAACTACTGTAAACATATTATATGTTATCAACATAGGATATATAAATGCAAACGCAATACTTGGAACGCTGATTTGAAGCAACTTTAAGGAACCTATTGCGTGAGTAAATTCCCCCACAGCTATTGCACAAACAAGAGCAACGGCAATATCTACAATAATCGGTATAGTTGAACTTAAACACAAAACGACTATAATGAGAGAAATTCCTACCGTTCCTGATAATATTCTTTTGAGCATTTACACTCCTCCATATCTTCTGTTTCTTTTATTAAACTCGATTATTGCCTTGTCAAAATCATCAGCTTTAAAATCAGGCCACAATGTATCAGTTGAGTAGAACTCCGAATATGCTGCCTGATAAAGCATAAAGTTGCTGAGTCTGTTTTCACCCCCTGTCCTTATGATAAGGTCAGGGTCAGGTTCTCCGCCTGTATAAAGTCGTGAAGAAATATCATCACAGGTAATATCGTCAATATTGATTTTGTTGTCTTTTACATCAGAACACAGAGATTTAACAGCACGAAGAATTTCGTCCCTTGCACCATAATTCATTGCAATATTAAGCAGCATGCCTTTTCTATCTTTTGCCACTTCTTCTGTTTCATTGATAAGTTCCACGAGCTTTGGATTAAATGCAGAACGGTCACCGATAAACACAACTTTTATATCGTCCTCACGGAAATCAGTCAGTGAATCAACAAGATACTGATAAAAAAGTTTCATAAGTGCATTTACTTCTTCCATAGGTCTTTTCCAGTTTTCAGTAGAAAAAGCATATAGTGTAAGGATTTTTACGCCTGTCTTACTGATGTATCGTGTGATTTTACGGAAATTTTCCGCACCGTATTTATGTCCTACCGAACGTGGCATTCCACGTTTTTTTGCCCATCTGCCGTTGCCGTCCATAATTATTCCGACATGTTTAGGTATATACAGTTTTGATAAATTTTCGTTCATTTTGCACCTCGTAATTTATAATTAAAATCTGACAACCGATATAAAATTATCGGTTCTCGGTCTTTAATTATATAATAATTACTCGGCAGGAATAAAATTTCCCTGCCGAGATATTATCTTTTATCAATTAAAATTTTGTCGGATAACAGGTGTGAAAAATCAAATTTCCATTATCTGTTTTTGCTTTTTTTCGGTTGCTTTATCAATATTTTTGATATGGTTGTCAGTAATATCCTGTATTTTCTTTTCGCCCTGTTTCTGTTCATCTTCGGTAATATCGCCGGATTTTTTCATTGCTTTGAGTTTTTCCATTGCATCACGTCTTATTGAACGGACAGCAATCTTTGCATCTTCACCCATTTTTGCAATATCCTTTACGATTTCTTTACGGCGATCCTCTGTAAGAGGCGGAAAAATCATACGAATAACAGTACCGTCATTCTGAGGATTTATTCCTATGTCTGATGTCTGAATTGCCTTTTCAATACCACGAAGAACAGACTTATCCCAAGGCTGAATAGTAAGTGTTCTTGCCTCTGTTACGGATACAGCCGCAAGCTGATTGATTGCGGTAGGAGTTCCGTAATAGTCAACTGTCAGCTTATCAAGAACTGACGGATTTGCACGACCTGCACGAATACCCGCAAATTCGTTTTCAAGATGTTCAACAGATTTTGTCATTTTGTCATCTGCACCTTTAATGACTGTTTTCATTTGTATAACCTCCTGTTAATAAAAATTATTCAACTAATGTACCAACGTTGTCACCGCATACGGCTGAAACGATATTATCAGGAATTTCAAGACTAAATACAATTATAGGAATATTGTTGTCTTTGCATATTGCTGCTGCCGTACTGTCCATAACACCAAGGTCAAGATTGAGAACATCGTGGAATGAAACTTTGTCAAATTTCTTTGCCTCAGGATTTTTCTTCGGATCGCTGTCATAAACACCGTCAACCATTGTTGCTTTGAGGATAATATCTGCCTCAATTTCAGCGGCACGCAAAGCTGCTGCTGTGTCTGTTGAGAAGAACGGGTTACCTGTACCACAGCCAAACACAACTATTCTGCCCTTTTCCAAATGGCGTATAGCTCTGTTGCGAATATAAGGTTCAGCAACCTGTTGCATTGAAATAGCAGTCTGAACACGAACTTCAAGATCAAGCTGTTCCAGTGCATCGCATACTCCAAGTGCATTTATTACAGTTGCAAGCATACCCATATGATCGGCTCTTGTTCTGTCCATTTTACCGCTTGAACGACCACGCCAGAAATTTCCGCCGCCCACTACAATAGCTACCTGAACACCCATTTCATTGAGTTTCTTTATCGGTTCACAGAATTTCATAACGGTATCAAAATCAATACCGTGTTTTTCCTCTCCAGCAAGTGATTCACCGCTTAATTTTAAAAGCACTCTTTTATACTTTGGTTCCATAATATCCACACGCTCCTGTTGCTAATATCATTTTAATATATTTTACTATATCGTGAAATTAAAGTAAAGAATAATTTTGTTAATTTTTAAATAAGTATTGCAATTAAAAAACTATATTTTTGCATAAAGAAAGGGTAAACCGCACTTTGAACACAAAAAGCACTCAATAATAAGGTTTACCCTGAATATTAATTTGTTAAAAATTACTTAACCATGCTTGCAACTTCGGCCGCAAAGTCGTCTTCACGCTTTTCAAGACCTTCGCCTTTTTCAAAACGAACAAAGTCAACAATAGTGATTTTGCCGCCGAGATCCTTGCCTGTCTTTTCGGTGTACTGATCAATCTTCATTTTGTTATCCTTAACAAATACCTGATTAACAAGGCAGTTTTCCTCATAGTACTTACCGATTTTGCCCATAACAATCTTCTGTGCGATTGCTTCAGGCTTGCCTTCATTAATAACCTGCTCTGTCATAATCTTCTTCTCGTGTTCAAGAACTTCGTCAGGAACCTGAGTTTTGTCAAGATATGAAGGTGCAGCAGCAGCTACCTGCATTGCAATATCCTTTGCATAAACTTTAAATTCATCTTTTGCTGCAACATCAGCTGTTGTGTCAAACTTAACCATAACAGCAATTTTGCCGCCAGCGTGTATATAAGATGTAACAACACCTTCATAGCGTTGAAAACGACGAATGATGATGTTTTCACCAATTGTCTGAATTTTTTCCTGAAGAAGATCAGCAACTGACATTTCTGTTCCGACAGCTGTTTTTGTGAGAAGATCGGCAACATCAGAAGGATTTTCAGCAAGAACAGTTTGAGCAACTGTCTTTACAAATGCCTGAAAATCAGCGTTCTTTGCAACGAAGTCTGTTTCTGCGTTTACTTCAAGAGCAACGCCTGCTGTACCATTTTCGTTAGTAAATGAATAAGCAACACCTTCTGCTGCAATTCTTGAAGATTTCTTTGCAGCCTTTGCAAGACCTTGTTCTCTGAGAAAGTCTATTGCCTTATCCATATCGCCGTCTGCTTCTGTGAGAGCCTTTTTGCAGTCCATCATTCCGCAGCCTGTTTTTTCTCTTAATGCTTTAACATCTTTTGCTGTGAAAGCCATATTAAATTCCTCCATATATTAAAAATATTTTAAATTAGCATAACAGTAATTTACCCTGTTACTTCAAAAAATACCCGCAAAATCTTATTTGCGGGTATTCCGTTAAGTTAAATTACTCCTCTGTTGTTGTTTCTTCCTCAACAGCAGCGGCACCCATCTGTCCCTCATGACCTTCGATAATCGCATTAGCAATAGCACCTGAAATAAGTTTTACTGCACGGATTGCGTCATCGTTACCTGGGATAACATAATCAATTTCATCAGGATCGCAGTTTGTATCAACAATAGCAACAATCGGAATACCGAGTTTCTTTGCTTCTGCTACTGCAATTCTTTCTTTGCGTGGGTCAACAATGAAAAGTGCACCTGGAACTTCCTTCATATCTTTGATACCACCAAGGAATTTTTCGAGTTTTTCAATTTCAAGGTTGAGTTTGATAACTTCTTTCTTTGGAAGAAGTTCAAATGTTCCGTCAGCTTCCATAGCACGAAGTTGGTTGAGTCTTTCAATTCTGCGGCGGATTGTTGTAAAGTTTGTAAGCATACCGCCAAGCCATCTTGCATTTACATAGTAAGCACCTGCACGAAGAGCTTCTTCCTTGACTGAATCCTGAGCCTGTTTCTTTGTACCAACAAAGAGAACCGACTTACCTTCTGCTGAAAGATCACGAACAAAGTTGTAAGCTTCTTCAAGCTTCTTTACTGTCTTCTGAAGGTCAATAATGTAAATACCGTTTCTTTCTGTGAAGATATAAGGAGCCATCTTAGGATTCCATCTTCTTGTTTGATGTCCGAAATGAACACCTGCCTCCAAAAGTTGTTTCATTGATACTACTGATGCCATAATTAAAAATCCTCCTTAGGTTTTTCCTCCGTCGGTCTGTAATTCCACATATCGTATTAAGTATGCACCTAACGAATAAGACCTGACGTGCGTTTTGCAAATAAAATTATATCATATGTTTTTAAAGATTGCAAGGGATATTTTTCATTTTTTCATAACAAACGCATAAAAAATCAATAGACATGTTCGATAACCCAAATAAAACTTGTACTAATACTATTTCTATTTTAACAAGTAGATATAATCCAATCTCTTGCTGAAATGCTTTTGATTGTGTCAGCAGATAAATTGCAAATCGTCTGGCAAAGTCTATCAACAACTTTATCAAGCGTTGTAAAGACTTCGTTTTGAAAACCTTGTGTTCGGATTTCTCTCTAGACTTGTTCAATAGGATTCATTTCTGGCGTATACGGCGGAATAAAAGTAAGAAAGATATTGTCAGGAATTTTAAGACCTTTTGATTTATGCCATGTAGCACCATCACAAACCAATACAATAATATCATTCGGATAGGCTATTGACAGATGTTCCAAAAACGCATTCATACAATTGGTGTTACAGTATGGCATAATCAGAAAATAGCCTTCTCCCGTTTCAGGTTCAACTGCACCATAAGCATATCTGTACTCTCTGATATGATGGCATGGTACAGTAGGACGAATTCCCTTTTCACACCAACAGCTTTTTGGTTTGTTAATTCTTCCGAATCCTGCTTCATCCTGAAACATCAGTCTGACTGTTGCATTCTTGAAAATCTGCTTTTTTTCCTTTACTAAAGATTTAATTTTTTTTTGAGGCTTCAATAGCTTCGTCACTTGCTTTTTTGGGATGTCTGCTCCTCGGCATCTTTTTTGTCCAATTATGCCGTTTTAGTATTGCATAAATATGCGTAACTGCCGTTTTATGTCCAACGGCTTCCTCGTATGCTTTTCTGATTTCGCTAACTTCTACTATCTGACCCTTTTCTGCTTTTTCTGCAAATCGGGCTAATATTTCAGCTTCTTCTTCATAGCTGAGATTGCGATGATTTCCGCCTTTACGCTTGTTGAATAATGCTTCTGTACCGCCATTTTTATAAGCACTTACCCATCGGCTTACTACTTTCGGTGAAGTATCAAGCTTTTCAGCTATTTCTTTATTATTCTTTCCTCTGCCTCGCAATTCAACTGCATAAAGCCTTTTGTCTGTTGATTTATCTTTGATTGTTTTTCTTACCTCGGAAATTTTTTCTGCTTCTTCATGGGTTACTGTATACATCATTCGCATTTTTATCACCATATTTATACCAGTTTCCAAGTTTTCATAAAATAAAAAGTGAATTACTGACCAAAAGGTGATAAAATGGTAAATGACCAAATAAACCATTGGAAACCTAAAGGAGTAATTCACATGAAAATATTATATACCCAAACACCTATAATAAGCAAGCTAAAAAAAGCATTTTGGAAAATATTTTCAAAAGAAAGCACTCCAATCAAAGAACATCTTTTTGATTTGTTAATTTCAGTA
>JAQXZA010000080.1 GCA_029226955.1 Clostridia bacterium
CTGATATAAATTTTCTTCCACTGACAATCTATTCTCTGCGTTGGAATATTGAGGTTGCTTATTACGAACAGAAAAAATTCTGGTCTTTAAGTGATTATATGTTGCGTAGTAAAGTCGGTATTGAAAGACTGATAAATTTATTGACTCTTCTTTACGCTTTTATGGTATTGCTGCCTTTTTATGACAATACCTTTTATTCGTTATCTCATAACAGTCCTCAACAATCCCGTTTTGTTATTGGTATGGCAATTCAGCGTGAATTATTTTTTGTTAATTTCCGACAGAAACCCAAACTATCAAAAAATGCTCTTTTACCCCGTTTTTCTTTTACTATTCTATGATTTTTGCGATTATTTCTTGGAAACTGGTGAATATTCATTAAAAGTATCTTTTGTTATAGCCCATAGTCTTTTAGGATTATAAGGATATACTTTTCCAGTTTTAGGATCTACTAAATCAAAAGCGGAATTTGGTCTTTGACTTTCAATTTTTTGTGTTGTCAAATCTGAAAGCCTCCATCTATCATTCGGATAATCTGGTGAAGAATAATATTTTCTTTCAACTGGAACTCCTGCAAAAAATGAAGGTGATTTAGCAAAAACTAAAACCCATTCATAATCTTGTGAAATACCAAAAGGAACATCTGTTTTCATTGTTCTTTTTCTATATGGTATAGTACCACAATAATTATTAGTACCAAATATTTCACTACATATTTTTAAAAGATTTTCCTGTTCATTATCATCAATACTTATGAAAATAACACCGTCGTCTGTGAGTAAATCCCTTGCAATTTTCAAGCGTGGATACATCATATTAAGCCAGTTAGTATGGTATTTTGATTTATCATTAGTATTTTTCTGCAAGCGTTCACCATTTACTGTATTACCCGACAATTCAGCAAGTTCATCTTCGCTCATAGTGAAATTATCACGATAAACAAAATCATTACCTGTATTGTAAGGCGGGTCAATGTAAATCATCTTGATTTTGCCGTGATAGTTTCGGCGGAGAAGTTTGAGGGCTTCAAGGTTGTCACCCTCTATGTAGATGTTTTCGGTTGTATCAGGGTTAAGGCTGTCCTGTGGCTTGTATTTCAGCGTTCTGCCGTAAATATCTGACATAGCTTCTTTTTTGGCTGCCTGTTTGCCTGCCCAAGTGAAATCATAGTGTTCGCCTGATACTTGCGGAAATTCGCCCATTTCTTCTTTTAAAGCTGTAAAATCAACTTCGCCGTCTTTTATCGCTTCGGGAAAATACTGCCCCACAAGCGACAAAAATAACTCTGTGTTTGTTTTTTCTGTTGTTTCCTCTCCGAGTATGCCTTCGGGAACTTTTGGGAAATCGGTCATTTTATTTGCCTCCTCAGATAAATAGTGATTTTATACTTTCAAAAATCGGATTTGCTTTTGCTGCCACTGACGCTATTTTTTTACATACAGAAGTAGCATTGGTTTACAATGAGATTGTCACTCATTTCTATTGTAATTCCTCCAACTGTTGTATAACAGATTTTATTTGCGAATTGAATTTTGACTTTTCGGATACAGTCTTTGCTTTGGCAGCTGAAATCTTTACGAACTTCAACTGTCTGAGCAGTGGAAATAGCTGTTTTGCTTTTTCTTCGTCATACCATAGCTTTTTGTTGTCAAGCAGCTTATTCTCACCTGAAAATAAACCTTGATTACTGACAAGAAATGCTTTTGTCATCATCTCTATATAGAAAGCGTGTTTATTACTGCGGTTGAGAATTGTTTCATAGTCAATGTAAAGAGCAAACAGTGTTTTTGTATCGTTCTGAAACTCAAGAGGTAACTTTGAGGACATATATTCGTTCTCTATGACAATCTCCTTTTTATTCTGCTTGTTAAGCCGCTTGTCTGCAAAGCTGTACTGTTCCTCTGTTCCGTCAGTAAATTCTATAACGCAAAGAGGGCTGGTATATTTCTGTACGATAGACGAAACATATGGGGCTTGTTTCAATTCAGTAAGCGTTATCCGCAGAAACATAATAACCTGACAATTATAATCTTCATTCACTAAATTTGGTATATCAAAGCCTTCAATCTGATAAGTAATATGAATATCTTTAACAG
Organism: Clostridia bacterium; assembly: GCA_029226955.1. Lineage (GTDB taxonomy): Bacteria > Bacillota > Clostridia > Oscillospirales > Acutalibacteraceae > UBA1213. The sequence continues at coordinate 2,097 of JAQXZA010000080.1, forward strand.
ACGTTTCAAAACGCTGTCTATCAGCTCCCGTAAGGCTTCCGCCTCTGACAAAAGTAACTTTTGAAATATTAGCATCTTTTTTATATTTTTCCGGCAGCGAGAGCATACTCTAATCCTCCTTACGAACAATTATGAAAGAAACAAGCTCAAAATCATCGCTTGTCTTGTCAGCAAAATTATTTTTGAAACCGCCGAAATCAAATAGTGTAAACCCTGCGTTATCCTCCTCAACTTTCTGAATGGAGCTGACTACTTTATTAAGCAGATCAGAATATTTGCTCATATCATTTGTGTTTCGTGTTTCTCGCAGAAATGCCTTCACAAGATCTTCGTTTACAGTATTCATTCTGTAACAAAGCCCTCTGAATCGTTTCAGCAGTTCACGAGCCTGTGTGCTTTTGTATATTACTTCGCCTTCGTCTGAAACAAAAGACAGATAATAAGGGAAGAGGGAGCTGTCAGAATTCGGCTTTTCCTCGTTATTCTTATACTTGAAACAGAATAACACACCATTTTGATTGATACCCACTTCATTTGCTTTGGCAACCGAGTAAATACCTCTCGGCACTTGCGACAGTTCTTTATGTGATCGTATAAACTGAGATAATTCATATATGTACTGATTCATATTCAGGTCTGTAATGGAAATCGTATCACTTGCATCATCAATATCAATTACTTCGTTACGAAGTTTTTCCATTTGTCTTGTACGGAAACTCAGGTCATTCATTTCAGGGTTTAATAAGTTATCATCACCCGTTGAAACAACATTTGACTGTATCATTTTCTTTTTTACCCGGCTTTCAAGACCAAGATATTCATTCAAGTCTACAGCCGGAAAGAAGTTGATCAGTTTGATTTGTGCATTTCTGCTGCCGATACGGTCAATTCGTCCGAAACGCTGAATAAGATTTACCGGATTCCATTGAATATCGTAATTGATAACGGTGTCACAGTCCTGCAAGTTCTGACCTTCGGAAATACAGTCTGTACCGATCAGTACCGTGATTTGGCGATCCTCCGGAATATTGGCGTTTTTTGATACGGGAGAAAAATAGGTAAGAACCTTATTAAAATCAAATTCGATCTGCCGCCCACCTTTTTGTACAGGCTTCAGGTGTTGAGGGATAGTGGTCTGTGGTTTATCCGATCCACTTACCATACCTGTGTAATATCCTCTCGATAATAATTCACCCGACACCGCTTCATACAGATACTTTGCAGTATCCGAAAAAGCCGAAAAGATAAGTATTTTTCTGTTACCTGCATTGAATGGAGTATTTTCTGTTTTGTTTTTGATAATTTTCCTTAATTGGATAAGTTTTTCATCCCGTCCGTCAGCAAGTATCTTTTTTGCCTGATCGATAAGCCTTTCTATAATCACTTTATCAAAAATCAGATCATTTAGATACGCTTCTTTATCAAGATGAGCAACTTTAATATCCAATTTATAATCTAATGAAGTTTCTTCATCATCAGAAAATACCTCGTCAGTCAGTTCTATTCCGTTACATTTGAGTAATGAGATATAATTATTGATACGCTCATACTGTCTGTTCAGAGTTTGCAAAAAGGCATATACAGAGCTTTCCAAACGCTTAAACAAGTTGAATAGCTGCAATACCTTTGTCGTATTTTCTCGTCCTTCCTGCGTAAATACAACTCGTCCCTTGTGTATGGTCTGATACTTTCGTTGATACATTTCCTGATATTCACGCTTGATATATCTCATTGGAGTGTATGCCGCAAGCTGTAAATCTTCAAGAGTAACTAACGTTTCTTTGAAGTTAAGTAGTTCACGCTGCGTGTCAATATTTGGATTATATGTACTTACAGGCAGCTTTGTCGGGAAAGCACCTATATCTTCACTTTTGTAATAATTAGTAATGTGTTTCCGGCTGCGGCTTATTGTAATCAGTTCAAGTAAATCAAAAAAGTCTTTCGGCAGAGAATCATAAAGTTCTTCTTTGCTTGCATAGCCTTGTTTTTCCCAAGCATTAAAAACAACAGACGCTTTTCGTAGTGTCTGAGAAATGCTTTCAATGCCTTCTTTTGCATAAGCATCGTCCTTATCTCCTGTTATCAAGGCTATTTGGTTTTTCAGATCTGTCAGACTATTATTTACGGGAGTAGCAGAGAGTAGCAAAACCTTGGTATGTGTTTTCTTTTTAACAACGGTTTCAAGCAATCTTTGATAACGAGTTTCGCTTTCTTCTTTTTCTGTCCGGTTTCTGAAATTATGCGATTCGTCTATAACAATAAGGTCAAATCTGCTCCAATCAAATCTTGCAAGATCTATTCCGCTTCTTGATACACCTGAATATCTTGATAAGTCTGTGTGACATAAGACTTTATATTTGATAACATCATCTGCAAGCGGATTATCTTCATAATCATTATCACGATAGGAATCCCAATTATTATAAAGTTTCGCAGGAGTTAAAACAAGAATATTATCTTGTCTGTCTGAAAAATACTTGATAACGGCTAATGCTTCAAATGTTTTTCCAAGACCTACACTATCTGCTATAATACAGCCATTATATCTATTTATTTTCTCAATAGCATAACGAACAGCCTCTTTTTGAAAATCAAAAAGCATATTCCAAATAACACTATCTTTAAATCCTGCATTATCTCTTTCAAATTTTTGTACAGACTCATCTATTTTATCGCCGTAAAGCTGATTTAATGTAAAATAATATGCAAACTCCGGGCTATGCTCTTTATAAACATAAGCCAAGCTGCTTAACAGCTCATCTTTGAAGTCATAGGTTATCTGTTCTGATAACCATATTCTTTCAAATTCATTCTTGAATCTGATTATTTGCGATTTATCCATATCTCCGCTTATCTCTGAATTGAAATTAATCCTTTGCTCAGATCTACGCTCATTCAATTCAAGAGAAGTCGTACCTGTGATCATAAAATCATCGTCTATGATCAAGATATTTAATCCAACGTTTGCACGAGAATTAAGCCTACGAATCTCTACATTTTTTGAAATAAAATCGTGCATTGCCTTTGCTTTTGCAAAATGTGTCAGCTCATTTTTTTCAACTATATCATACTCATTATAAAGGGTATCATTGGGATTCATTTCAAATTCCCTTGTAACTTCATCTCTTGGAAGCTGTTGATTTCCCCTTATAATAAGATAGATATGCCGTACATTTTTGAGGCTTTGCTCAAGAACCGTAAAAACAGACAAAGTTAGCTTATCATTCAATATGTATATATCCGCATTCTTTTTATTTTGAAGAACACTTTTTATTTTTTCTATATATTCGTTGGTTGCTGCCATAAAATCACCTTGTTTGGATTTTTTTTTGATGAATGGAGTAATCCAAAGTACGAAAGTTAAAAATATCACTATTCGTTATTATACCATAATATGATAAAAATTTCAAAATTATTTTACGATTTTATGTACAATTTATCGTACATTTGTAGACGAAATAATAAAACCGAAAATTGCAATAGAAAGATGCAATTTCTGTAAAATTTTTCTGCTAACGCTATCTGATAAGTTAATATAACTTGCCGGATAGCTGTTTTATTTTTGACCTGTTATTGAAAAGACTGCCCTTGTATGATATACTGATAATAAAAGTTTAATTGTTTATGCGATAGATAAGAGGGTGAGAATTATGCTGACATATCTTAAAGGGGATTTGTTGTCAAGTCCTGCACAAGTACAAGTTAATACTGTAAATACTGTTGGCGTAATGGGTAAAGGAATTGCATTACAGTTCAAAAAGAAATATCCCGAAATGTTTACTGCATATCAGAGAGTTTGCGAAAAACAGCAACTTGACACAGGAAAATTGTATTTATGGAAATCTCCTGAAAAATGGGTACTGATGTTTCCGACAAAAAAACATTGGAGAAATCCATCAAGAATAGAGTACATTGAAAGCGGACTGCAAAAGTTTGTTGATAATTATGAAAGGCTTGGTATTGAATCAATAGCGTTTCCAAAACTTGGTTGTGGAAACGGTGGACTAAAATGGTCTGTTGTCAAGCCGATTATGGAAAAATATCTCCGTCCCTTGCCGATAAGTATTTATATCTATACTGACAACTATAATGGTGTTGATAATCCCGAACATACGGATATAACATTCGTTGATTGGCTGCACAGCAATCCTAAATCATTGAGCTTTCAAACTTTGAAAGAAGAATTGAAAACAGTTATTGAAAGTAATAACTATAAATGAGCAAATTTAAATCATACTCGTCAAAATACACAAAAAATACCGTTAAGCAACCATAGCAAATAAATCCGAAATATTCTTTCCGGATTTACCAAACTCATATACGAAACGAATCCTTTCGTATTCAATTTT
>JAQXZA010000081.1 GCA_029226955.1 Clostridia bacterium
TTCCCAATCAAATGGGATATAGGGTGTGCGTTGCACCCGTTTGTAGTAAACATAGCTTAAACTATGTTGAACAATAAAGAAAAATATTTTTAATAAAATCTTTTATAAATTTTATTGTTTTTAATATTTTTTATAACGTTACTATGCAAGTAATCCCATTGTATATTTTCTGACGTGGATTATAAAGGAAGAGCATAATCTTTTTCTCAGTGATGATTTTAAGAAAGAACACAACTATAACTTAATAAAAGATGTAATAGATGATATAAAAAACGAAAGAACAGACCCTGTTAAGTTTTTTTCTGATGAAATGCACTATAAATTCAGTGGCTATGATGTATCGGAATATATTATCGGCTTTGTAAATGATTACTATTATGACAGCCATAATATGATATATTCTCACTATACAATAAAATATGAGTTTGATTATTATGAAATAAGCAAATATTCTGATAGTGTTTTATACTGTTCGGAATTTTCGTGGGAAAAATATCACCAAATCGAAAACAGGATAAACGAGCGTTATAAGTATTATTCAATTTCTCACGAACATCACATAGAAATTCCGGGCAGAAAAGTAAGATGGAATTTGTTCAATGCCGAATTAAAGCTTGAAACTACAAGCCGTATTCCTGATGAATATATTGACAGTTGTGTAAAGCATTTAAATAATTTAAGTGAAGATTTTATTGATGAATTATGCGACAGGCTGATTTATCTCACTAATGAGGACATACCTGACATACTGAACAACCCAAGAACAATTCTCAATTATCTTCACCCATACTCTCTAATTATAAACACACCGCAAAATGATGAACCCGCTTTTACTATATGCTGTGAATTTGAATTTGAATATGATGACGGTATTGCAGTGGTAGTGCGTAACGGTATCAATTTATATACAGGTTTTTATGCAGATTTTGAGTCGCCGTGGAGTTATGACAATGAAATCAAATACAGAATAGCCGCAAGCGTCAGAAATATAAACAGTTATAATATTGATACATTTGAAAAAGCCGAAAGAGCTGTTGAAAACGGTATTTTAGCAGCTATATATCCAGTACACAGCACTCAGCGACCAAACAATGACCCAAAAATCTTTGTTCCGCCTGTTGTTGCTTATTTAAAACATCAATATGACACAATGATAGAATATTTGTTGTTTAAGGGACGAGTAAATAATTATTCCTGTTATCCTGCATATAAAGATAACAGCATTATGCCCTCAGAATTACATATAAAGGCACAACAGGATAATTTGATTGTATTTGAAGATACAATATATATCCGCTGAAAATTATAATTTATTTGTATTTTTCTTTGTTGTATGTTACTATGTTGTAAGAATACCATAAACTAAAAGGAGGCAAATTTAATGTACAATAAATCGGGTGCAATTATTCTTGCCGGCGGTGAGGGCAGAAGAATGAAATCCAACCGTTCAAAAGTTCTCTCGGAAGTTATTTTCAAACCTATGATTAAATGGGTTATTGACGCTGTAAAAGAAGCCGGCATTGACGATATATGTGTTGTTACAGGCAGTAAGCGTGAATACGTTGAAGAATATCTTTCAACTTTGCCGTTTAAGGTTGAAACTGTATATCAGCCTGAACGGCTCGGAACAGGTCACGCTGTTATGATGGCAAAGGAATTTCTTATGCGTCATTCAGGCGGTGACGTCCTTGTACTTAACGGTGACGCACCGTTTATAAATGTTGAAACAATACGTGACGCATTTATTTTTCATAATCAGGAGGGCGAGGTTGACCCTGAAATTTTTGAATGGGATTCTGACCGTCAGCCGTCCGAAACAAGAGGCTGTACGGTTATTTCAGCGGAAGTAAAAGACCCGACAGGTTACGGACGAATTGTACACGAAACTGATGACGACGACTGCGACCTTAACGCACTTAAAGCAATAGTCGAGGAAAAAGAGGCAACTCCTGAACAGAAAAAAATTGCCGAAGTAAACTCAGGTGCATACTGGTTTGATGTTGACGCACTTCTTTCCGCACTTGACGAAATAAAGCCAAGCAAAATTACGGGCGAATATTACCTGACCGATACCGTTGAAATAATCAAAAACAGCGGCAAGGCGGTTCTTGCTTTCAAGGCAAAAAATGCGGATTCAATTCTTGGTGCAAACGACTGTATTCAGCTTTCACAGCTTAATGAAATTGCCCGTATGAGAATACTTCGTCAGCATATGAAAAACGGTGTAAATATTCCCTGTACAGACGGTGTAATTATCGGCTGTGATGTTGAAATTGCCGCAAATACCACAATTCTTCCGTCAAGCGTAATAAGAGGAAAAACAAAAATTGCGTCATTCTGTGAAATAGGCCCCGCCGCACTTATTGATTCTTGCGAACTTTCAGAGGGTGCAACAGTAAGAAACACATATATCAAAGAAAGAAAAATCTGAACTGAATTTTGAATAACATCAAAATTTATTGTGCATTATAAATTATAATTTTGTATTTTTTACGGACTTTTACATTAAAAATACAATTCTCGACAATTTTGATTGTTTATTCGTCAAAAACTTGATTTTTCTTTGAATAGGTATTAAAATAAGATTGAATGTTACAGAATAGTCGCTGTATTAAAGCAACGATTTCTGTTTATAAGATAACCGAACAAATTTATCAATGGGGAGACGAGTTAAATGAATTTTCACGGCAAGGATATTAAAATCTTTACCTGCAATTCCAACAGATCAGTAGCACAGCAGATTGCTACAAGTCTTGGAATACCCGTAGGCAAATCCGAGGTTACATGTTTCAGTGACGGCGAAATTGCTGTTTCTTTGCACGAATCAGTCAGAGGTTCAGAATGTTTTATCGTTCAGTCAACCTGTGCTCCTGTAAATGACAACATTATGGAGCTTCTTATTATGATTGACGCTATGAAACGTGCGTCGGCTGCAAGAATTACAGCCGTTATTCCTTACTTCGGATATGCACGTCAGGACAGAAAAGCAAAAGCACGTGATCCGATTTCCGCAAAGCTGGTTGCTGACCTTATCACAACAGCCGGTGCTGACCGTGTTCTTACAATGGATCTTCACGCCGCACAGATTCAGGGTTTCTTTAATATACCTGTTGATCACCTTGTCGGTGCTCCTATTCTTGCAAACCACTTCAAGAAAAAAATCGGCAGCAATACAGATGATTATGTTGTTGTATCTCCTGACCTTGGTTCAGTTACAAGAGCAAGAAACTTTGCTACAAGACTCGGCTGTCCTATCGCAATTATCGACAAACGTCGTCAGAGAGCAAACGTATGCGAGGTTATGAACATTATCGGTACTGTTAAGGATAAAAAGGTTATCCTTGTTGACGATATGATTGATACAGCCGGAACACTTTGTAATGCTGCTCACGCTGTTGTTGAAATAGGCGGTGCTACTGAGGTTTATGCCGGTGCTACTCACGCTGTTCTCTCAGGCCCTGCAATCGACAGAATCAAGGAAAGCCCGATTAAAGAAGTTATTCTCCTTGACACAATCAGCGTTCCTGAGGATAAAATGCTTGATAAATTCACTATTCTTCCTGTTGCTCCTGTATTTGCAGAGGCTATCGAAAGAATTTATGAAGATAAGCCTGTATCTTCAATTTCTGTTTGATTATAACTCCATATTTTTAACCTCTTATAGCAAAAACCGACTTCCGTTTTCAGAAGTCGGTTTTTGTTTTTGGTAAAAATATTCATTTACATTCGTCAACAGTAGCTTTCAATGCTTTAACTGCCGGTTCAATGTCATTCAGCGGTATACCCGCAAAGCCTAATTTGAGAATGTATTTTTCTTTATCGTCAGAATTTATATGTGTTACACGAACACCACGCTTTTCAGCATTTTCTGCAATATCAATGCCTGTATTTTTTAGAGTAAGAGTTACACACAAAGTGTTTTCGTAAAGAGTAATTTCTGCATTTTTCCCGAAATGATTTTTAAGGCTTTCAGTCAGGACGGAACATTTTTCGCCGTAAATCTTTCGTAAGCGTCTTAGCTGTCTGTCAAGCTGTCCGTTGTGTATATATTGTGCAAGGGCAAGCTGTTCAATTTTTGAGGCGGTCTGATTGTAAAGATTTGCTTTTTTGCGGTAAATTTCAAGCAAAGACGGCGGAAGAACCATATATCCTATACGAACTGACGGCAAAAGCAGTTTTGAAAATGAACCTATATATACAACCCGTCCGCTGTCAGTTCCCTGTAATGCCGGAATAGGTCTTGAACTGTAACGCAGTTCGCCGTTATAGTCATCTTCAATGATTATGCTTTCGGTTTCCTCTGCCCAACGCAAAAGCTCATATCTTTTGTTCATTCTCATAGGCTGACCTGTTATGAGATTTCCCGACGGATTTACAAACAGTATTTTTATATTTGTTTTATACAATTCGTTTATGTTTATTCCGTCGCTGTCGTCATCAATATGGACAATATCATATCCGCAATCCGAAAAAACTTGTTCTGCACGGGAAAATCCGCCCTTTTCAAGTGCAATACTCCGTCCGTAGCCGTCCATAAGTCCACACAACAAATATAATAAAGGTTGTGTTCCTGCACCTATAACAATACTGTCCTCGTCACTCTCAACACCACGCACGGCATAGCTGTAAAAAGACAGTGCATTACGCAATTCTCTTTCCCCCTGTGCCTCACCGTATGATGTAATGATGTTTTGTTTTTTCAGAATATCCTTGATATGTGACCGCCATAATTTTATGTCTGCACTGTCGCTGTCAATACAGTCACTGCCGAGATTATAAAGGATTTCACTTTCGGACGGCTTGCTTTTTTCAGGCACGGACTTAACCGTCTTTGACTTTGACATAACAGAAGTATTGATATGCACAAAATATCCGCTCTGTGGTCGGCTGACAATAAAACCCTCAACGCAAAGCTGCTGATATGCACTTTCAACAGTTGTACGGCTTAAATGTAAATCCTCCGATAGTTTTCGTATTGACGGAAGTTTTGTTCCCTGTGGAAGATTTCCGTTTTCAATAGCACTGCTTATACTGTTGTAAAGCTGCTGATACAACGGTATCGGTGTATTATGCTGTAATTCAATAAAATCATAGGTCATTGTTTCACCCGCTTTTTTCTGTTGATAATATTCTATCATACAGACATATTATACACAATAAAAAAGTCCCTTAAATCAATTAAGTTTAAGGGACTTATAAAGTTATTCAGCCATTTTCTTTTTTGAAATAATAATTACAGCGGCAACACCTGAGATAAGGAAAAATATAATTACCGGATTAAAATTTCTGTCTGATGTATTCGGTGTATCTGTCGGTTTATTTTCGCTTGTCTGGCTTGGCTGATTTGGATTGCTTTCAGTTGGTTTGCTTGGCTCGCTTGATTCGTTCGGCTCGCTCGATTCGTTCGGTTTGCTTGGCTTGCTCGATTCGTTCGGCTCGCTCGGTTCACTCGGCTCGCTTGATTTGCTCGGCTCGCTTGATTCGCTTGGCTCGCTCGGTTCGCTCGGCTCGCTTGGCTCGCTTGGTTCGATTGGTTCGATTGGCTGAACAGGCACAAAAGGTGCAATATTGGCTTTGTCTGCTACTTCTTCAAAAACTCCCTTTGCAATATAATTTCTTATTGCCTGTTCGCAAGTGGTGTATTCCTTAGAAACAGTTGCATTTGCAAGAGCCGTATATATTGTGTTTTCGGCAGTATAATTATTTGATACAACTTTATACATTTTGTTTAAATCAATATCCGAACCGCCGATTTTAACATTGATTACTCTTTCACCTGTCGGCTTTGTAATATCATATTCAGCCTGAACACCGCCGAATTGCAGTGCTGAACCGCTGTCAGCCGGAAAATCAATCTGATATGGGTCTTCACCTTTTGCGGCTAATTCTTTTTGCTTTTCGTAAACTTCACCGCAATTTATGGTTATTTCAAGTGATGTTTCCAATATATCAACAATCTGCTGACCGCTGAGTTCTTTTTCAACAAGAACGTTTCCGTAAGGTGAAATGCTTATAAGGTTGGAATATGTAATATCTCCTGACGGGATTCCTCCACGAATACCGCCTGCGTTTTCAATAGCAACGTTAGCACCCGTACAATCAAGATAAGCCGCTGTAACAATTCTTCCTATCGGCTGTTCTGCCACACGGATTTCTTCCCACGAATACGGATATTCATTACTGCTTGTACCGATAACCTCATTCAGTATGCTTTGTTCACGGTTTTCAATCTCAGTAATTTTATCTGATGTTTTTTCGTCTGACAAATCCTGAGTATCCGCTGATGAATAGGTCTTTTCGCTTGCACTTACGGTTTTGCTGTCCTTGTCATAAGTAAGAGTAAGCACACCTACATTCTGAAAATAACAGCCTGACTCAATAGTTTTTACATTCTTTCCGTCCTTGTCGGTATAATCATTATCCATAATAATATGCTCGTGACCGGCAATAACAGCGTCAATCCCCGAAATATTACCAACAAATCCCTCGCAATCAGCCTGATGAGTAATTGCAATAACTATATCGCAATTTTCGTTTTCACGCAAAGATTTTGCAAGACTGCTTGCGGCGGCAGCCTCCTCCTCAAATGTCACACCTTTGACATTATCGGATTTTGTCGAAGAATAAAACTTGTCATCAACCACACCTATAACTCCGACTTTTAACTTTGTTCCGTCATCTGCCGTTACTTCTTTTACAAGATAAGAATTATCAAAATATTCATCTCCGCCGTCAGTAACTACATTTGCGGCAAGAATTTTAAAATTGCTTTCCTTGTCAAGTTCCTTTAAATGCTCCGTTCCATAGGATAAATCGTGGTTTCCTATTGTCATTGCGTCATAGCCCACCTCGTCCATAAGTTCGGCTATGCTTTTGCCCTGTTCAACCGTTGCAAATGACTGACCGTGAAATGTGTCGCCCGAATCAAGCACAAGGTCAGCGTCCTCTTGTTCTATGATTTTCTTCAAAGCGGAAAACCCGATTTGTCCTCTGCTTGTTGCGGTATAGTAACCGTGCATATCATTAGTATGTACAATACGGATTGTTGCGGTTTCGTTATCTTCCGCATATACGGATATTGCCGCCACTGATGACAACACGCTTAATGCAAGAAACAAACATAACAATTTTTTAAATTTTTTTGACATAGTTTTTCTCCTTTCAGACAAAAATTAACCTTTGCATAAATTTTACAACAGAACAAACAGGGTGTCAACGATTAAAAAGTTTCATTATTTACTGTTTTAGTTTTCAATTCATTTAAATCTTGAAAAACTGAAAGAAATATGCAATAATATCAAATGCGTTTATTTTATATTTTGGAGAGTGGTTAAAATATGTCCATTGAAAAAGTAAGAGAATATTTCAAAACAAAAGGAATAGACGAACGAATACAGGAATTTGAGATTTCAAGTGCGACTGTATCTCTTGCCGCCAAAGCTTTGCAATGTGACGAAAACCGTATCGCAAAAACATTATCATTTCATATAGGAGAAAAGGTAGTGCTGATTGTTACGTCAGGTGATACTAAGATTGACAATGCAAAGTATAAAGCCCAGTTCGGAACAAAAGCTAAAATGCTGTCTTTTGATGAGGCAGAGCATTTAATCGGACATGCCGTCGGAGGTGTTTGCCCTTTTGCAGTAAATAAAGGGGTAGAAACTTACTTGGATATATCCCTCCAACGTTTTGATACAGTATTTCCTGCGTGTGGCAGTTCTAACAGTGCGATAGAGCTTTCTTTGAAGGAATTGGAAGAATACTCCGGATTTTCAGGCTGGGTTGATGTCTGCAAAATATTATGACAAAAAGACAGCAGAAGAAAAGTGATTTAATTCTTTTCTTCTGCTGTTTCTTTTACATATAAAATTCTTCAATCAGAGATTGTAAGCTCCGCTGGCATTAATTTTTCCGTCAACAAACCAAACATTCAATGATGCCTTATCGTCGCCATCGGCATACCATATATAAAGTTCAGCCTGAAGGTTTTCGTCATATTTGTATTCTGACGGGTCAACACCGATATGAGTTACAACATCATCATAGGTAAGGTTAGCCTGTTCAGTGTCTTCAAAGTAGTTCAAGCCACCAAAATAGGTATTTGCGGTTTCTCCGAGAACTTCTTTGCTTGCCCTTTCCTTACTCATCGGCTGAGTTTCAGTGGATTTCATATCAAGATTATATGGATTTTTGTTTTCGCTTACCTGACTTTCAACCTGACTTTCAGTCTTGCTTTCAACCTTGCTTTCTGCAACGCTGTTATTGCTGTTATTACCGTTGTTGCTGTTATTACTGTTGTTATTGTTGCCGTTACCTCCACAAGCCGCAAGAGTCAATGCCATAACTGTACCAAGAGCCAGAACAACTAACTTTTTCATAATAATTTACCTCCTGTTAAAGTAAATATTTTTATGCTTTCTCCAAAAGCAATGTATCAAACTGATGGAGCAGACAGCCGTCAGGTGTAACCTTTATTTCCATAAAGGAATCAACCGTTTCACCAAGAAATTCACCTTCAATTTTACTGTCAAAGAAGAATTTGCCGTCATTTTCTTTCCATACTGTGCTGTCAAGTAAAGCATAGCCGCCGTCAAGAATTTCCATACCCTCCTCTTTGGCTACCTCAATCATATCCTCAGGGATTGGCATAAGAGTATTTAATGTTCCGTCGGGTTTAAATTCAAAAATCTGGGTTGAACCCTTTTTGTAATCCTCAAAATCCTCGTCATCAGGCAGAGTTTCGGGAGTAAAGGTCTTTACACCGTCAACTGTTGGAATGTTTAATTCCTTAACTTTCCATTTACCGATAATATCCATAATATTTACCTCATTTATTTATGCCCACGGGTCAGCGGCTTTTGGTGTACGGACGCCTGTCAGAAGATACTGTTCCCACAAAAACCACTTTCCGTCACTGCCACGCTGACGGAGTTTTATCGGACGGGGAGAATCCGCACCGCCGCAAGGTATAAACAATTTCATATATCCCTGTTCTTCCGCTGAAACGTGGTTGCTCTCAATAACAATTTTGTACGGCTGTGACGGTGTGTAGTTGTTATCGGGAGTTGAACCGACAAAATATGTAAACGGCAGATAGGTCTTGTCGTCACAGAAACGGTCATTTATGAAAGAAATATCCGAACCGTTCAACGGACGGGGGCCACGCAACCAGTTCAGCATTTCCGTACCAATATTTTTATCTGCGGCATAGGCACAGAGTGCAAGCACGGTTAATGCCGCTGTTTTGAATGGTGTGTCAAGGCTTGCCTCAGGAAGTGACTGCATTTCCGCAAGACTTTCTGGCAAAGATGTAAATGTAAAGGTTTCACGCTTGTTTCCGACTGATTGTACAGCGGAAGTCACCGCCTGTTGTGCTGTGTTTTTAAGTCTGTCAAAGATACTCATAATAACCTCTCCTTTTTATTTTAATTTTCATTGACTGTGTTTACATTACTGTATTTTTCGGCAAGACTGTAAAAGTACGATTCTGTTTCGTTTCCGCTTATAATAGTTCCTGCACTGATTGATTCGCCGTCGGAAAAACGAATTGATGAATAATAGGTTGTTTCATCAAGTACCTGAAATTCTACAACCGGTTTTTTGTAATTTTTTATACCGTCTATAATATCTTTTTCACGGATAATAGCGAGAAGTTCCTCCACCTCTTCATTTGTTACGGGACAATTCTCAAACTCCGTATGCTGACTTTTCCCGTCAGTAAAACATTCAGCGGAAAACAGCCAGCCGTCCTCTGATTTTTTTATATCAAAGGAATATGCAAAACTAAAATCCATATGATTACAGGAAATTGAAAACTCCTGTATATCGTCAGCCGTATATTTTTGTGCCTTGTTACAGCCGAATATTCCGGCAATCGTTGATAAAATTGCCATAATCATTACCGCCTTTGAAAAATTCTTAACTTTCATTGTATAAAATCAGTTCTTTCTGTTTCACCTGATTTTGCAACTTTTACCACCCTCTTGGGATAATCCATTCGTCGTCAATTTCGTCATAATAATAGACTATATCACCTGATACAGCATAATACTGTTCTCTGACGAATTGGTCTTCATTCTCCGTTCTGAGTACAAAAATCAAACACTCATTACCGTCAATAATTTGCGAGTCGCCTGTATATAACATACTCATTCCTTGCTCACAGCAACTTTTGACTTCATAATTGGACATCAATAAATCGTAGGCGGACTGAACCGGGTCAGAGGGTTCGTCGTCTGTTCCATAAACCGAAAAGTCATAACAGCCGTCTTGCTTCGCTAAATGTCCGTCCATCATAGACAGCATAGGGTGAAATTCCAGTGTTTTTTCTCCATTTTTTACTGATACCAAAACATTGGAATAAATCTCACTGAGATTACAACGCATAGCAACGGTTTCCCCAGCTTTGCCCTGATAAAGCGGTGTGTCTTTATAATCTATGTATTCGCCGTCTTCCGATATATCCGATTTGTATATTGTGATTGTACATTTATCGTCTGACGGAACAAATGCATAAAATTCAGAACCTCTATAAAACACAGGAACACATTCCGCAACAAACGGATATAGTATTGCACAGCCGCTGTCTTTAAGATAACGGCTTAAATCTTTTTCAGTGCTTGCACTATCCACATAGCCGATAAAGGCAACACCAAGCATACAGTTGTTTTTATTTATATTGTCACGCAATTTTAAAAGAGTTGTATCTTCCGTTTCTTTGCTTACTTCTTTGCTGTTTTCCTGACTTGATTCTGCACTACTTTCCTTGCTTGTTTCTGCACTGCTTTCTTTGCTTGTTTCTGCACCGCTTTCTTTGCTTGTTTCTACACTGCTTTCCTTGCTTGTTTCTGCACTGCTTTCTGTTTTATTTGAAAAACTGCTGAACAGTTCCGATATATTTCCTGATGTATTTACCGTACAGCCGCTGACAAACGCAATGCATAAACAAAATATAAGTAAAAGTCCTGATAATTTTTTCATATATCTATCCTCATAAAGCCACATACGATTTTTTAAACAAAAACAAAGTATCTGTCCTAATATAATTGTACTGTTTTTTAAAAAATTGCACATCACCCATATGGGTGATTTTTCAAAAAACTTCCCGACATCAATAAAGAAGTCGGGAAGTTTACATTTACATATTATCCTCAGGAAGTGTCGGGATAATGAATTTTTTATTTGTCACCGCAATGGCAAGACGTGTTTTATTTGCATAGCCTGTCCGTTGAAGAATATGCGAAACGTGTGTTTTAACAGTATTAACGGATATATTCAGCTTTTCGGCTATTTCTCCATAGTCAAGTCCGTCACAGACAAGACGAAGTACCTGTATTTCCTTGTCCGTAAGTTCGGTACTGTCGGCAAGACCTAATTTTACATTTGGAGTTTTGTCGGGAAATAAATGTTCACCGTTCATTGTCCTGTCAATAACATCAATCAATGTTTCGGGACTGATGTCCTTATACCAGAAACTATCCACTTTGGCGGCTCTTGCACGTTCAAGATAGCTGACCTCAACCATAGATGTAACAATTATGATTTTTATGTGCGGAAACTCAGCCTTAATTTCGGCGGCAGCCTCAATTCCGTCTTTATTGCCCGCAGTGCATACGTCCATTAAGATTAAATCTATATGCTGCTGACGGCATTTTGCAAATGCAACATCAGCACCGTTGATACTTGCAACAAGCTCATATTTTCCGCTGTCGGCAAGAACCCGTTCCATATTTTCACGTGGCATACGCTGGTCTTCAACAATAAGCACCTTTTTCATTCTGTTACTCCTTTGACAATGGAAGTGTTACAGTCAGTACAAATACAGGTTTCGACTGTATTTCCATATTTCCGCCGCAATCAATAATATGGCGGTAAAGATTATAAAGTCCGCCCTTTGAAACAACCTCAGTTGTGGGAGCTTTTCCGTCGTTTGTAATCTTCATTGAAATGCTGTTTTCACCTTTTTCAACCGTAACATACAGATTTAATGCGTTGGCGTGGCGGACAGCGTTTGTCAGGCACTCACGCATAGCAAGAATCATTAAATTACAAAACTCCTCCTGTTCAGGCAATTCTCCCGACAGGTTGACTTTTATACCTATTGCGTCAGCGTCCTGAATAAACTTTGAATATTCGCTGTTTTCCTGAGGTTCATCATTATCGTTTTTTATTGCGTTTACTGACTGTCGGAAAAGTTCAACTGCACCTTTGGTTTCTTCCGTCTGATTGTGCTGTAAAATCTGCCGCATAGCTATAAGACCGGCACCCATACGGTTATGCAGTCTTGTCTTTGCGGAAAGCACTTCTTTTTCTCTTGCAAGTATGTCGGCATTATCCGAAAGATGTTTAAGTTCAGCCGAAATTTCATTAAGACGGCTTATCTGATGTTCAAGTTCAAGATTTTTAATGTAAAGTTCCGTCATATCCGAAAATACGACTTCCGTATAAACAATGCCGTTGTCATCAGTAATGCTGCTTTTTCTGTAATGCCACACCTTTCCGTCAGGGAAAAGATAGTTTTGTCCTTCGTCAGAAAGCCGTATAACACCACCACACAAGTTGCAATTCGCAAGAGCCTCCTGTAATTCGTCAAGCGTTTGGAGGTCACTTTGTGCAAGTGTTCGGAACAGACTGCTCATCTGCATATTGCACAGCTTAACAGCACCTGACGGCGAAAAATAGCATATTCCGCTTGGCAAAAGGTCAAATGCCTGTTTTAATGAATCACGGCTGATAGTTCTTCCTTTTTCACGGCAAAGCCATAAAATTTCAAATATAACCACAATATCTGCAATTATGACAACCAGCCACAGTACCCACATTGGAACAGGCAAAAGAACTCTGTAAGGTTTGCCCTCACTTATCATAGAAAAGGCATCAACAAGAATCACAAGCAATACAAACAAAACAGAAAACATTGACAAGTACAAAATTTTTCTGCATTTGTTACGCTTTCTTCCGAATGACGTAATCATAAGAAACAGCGACAGAATAAGCGTCATAAAAAGATGTACCAACAGCCACGACTGACTGACGGAAGAAGAAAGATAAAATGTCATCATAGCTGTTCATCTGCCTTTCTGACACGGAGTGTAAACCGCCACACATCATCATCAAATACACAGGAATCGACAAGTGCGGAAAACTGTGATAATTCTATATCACTTTCCATTTCCATATAAAACAAAATGCAGTCTTCACAGTTACGGGATTTAATCCATACTGAACGAATATCATTGATAGCGGTTTCAGTGACAGTTTCAAAAAAATCATATACACGTATAGCGTCAGCAGTATAAATTTTATTCCTGTCCTGAATATCAACGGCACATTCAACACCCATAAGTTCCAGATTTGCAAAGGATTCATCAAGACAAGCCGAAAGTTCAGCAGTATCTGTCACTTCTGATTTTTCGCTGATAAAAATAAGATTACCACATCTTTTTATGTATGCACCTATTACCGACGATTGTGCAAGTAATTTACGTCTGATTTGCGGATTGGTTTCTGATTCATACTGAGTCATAAGACTGTCAAGCAGTTCAATCTGACAAAAAGTTTTTTTCTGCAAGAGATTATAAAGTCTGTTCTTTTCACAAACAGCATTTATCTTTACTTTTGTCTTATAGTTTTCCTGTTCAATATCGTTATTTTCTGCAATAGTTTTTCTGTTTTCTTCAAGCCGTTCAAGCACTGTGGTAATTTCCGTTATATCCTCTTGCCACAAAACATAACCACCGTCTATGCGGCTACTTTTCAGAAGTGTGTTTTTATCAAGTTTCACGGCACTGTTTTCAGCCGACTGCATAATATCCTTAGTCAGTAACGGTGCATTTGACGAGGCATAATGTATATTATAATCATTATCAACAATTTGTGCCTTTATGGTTCCGACTTCAAACAGTGAACCGTAACCAGTATTTGTCTGTATAAGACCACACTGAATACAGCTTTCAAGTATTCCCGTGAACATAAGGCATTGTACTGCCGTAACATCTCCGCCTATAAGCTGCATCCATTCTACTCCGCTTGCATATATGAGTGCGTATATAACCGAACATAACAGCAAAAGAACAGGAAGATATTTTTTTCTTTGTGACAGACGACATTTGACTACCATTATAATAAAAGCCAACAATGCACAAATTATTTCCCAGCCGATTACAAAGCAATATCCGACGTTGTATTCGTAGTTTTTATCACTCCATATTTCTCCGTCGGGAAATGTAAAAACAAGCTGATGAAAGTCATTTGTCAGCACAAGCAAAATACAGACAGCCGTCGGTATATACAACAGTGAACTCCATTTCGGCAAACGGTAATTGTCAGGCTTGCCGAGTGACATAGCAACAAAAACGGACAACAGCGGAATAAACAGCATAGGAAAATAATACCAGTACCAAAGATTTCTTAGTACATCTGTATCAGACACAAAAAAATATTTCATTGTCCGTACAACAAACCAAAAAACCGTCAGTCCCGAAACGGCAACAAGACATTTTCTGACCTGAACTTGCATTACACGCTTATTTACTGATATGCTCCAGCCTATATACAGACATATATATATCATTGTTCGTACAATTCCGAAAAAAGTATTATGAAAATTGATTTTTGATAAAATGCGGGCAATAACTGCACATACGATTAACACTAATACGATAATGCCATTCTTGTGATTTTTTTTTTTGCTTTTTTCACTCGCATTACCTCGCTTAATTCAACTTATAAGAATAGTTTGCTGAACACGTAGTGATGTATATTTCTGAACAGATTTTCCGTAAAATTATAAATACACTTAAATAACGTTATAAAAAATATTAAAAACAATAAAATTTATAAAAGATTTTATTAAAAATATTTTTCTTTATTGTTCAACATAGTTTAAGCTACATTTACTACAAACGGGTGCAACGCACACCCTCTATCCCATTTGATTGGGAATA
>JAQXZA010000082.1 GCA_029226955.1 Clostridia bacterium
TGAAATGTTCATAGTTGGATTTTACTGATTGAAACCCATTCAGACACAATACTGAAATTAACAAATCAAAAAGATGTTCTTTGATTGGAGTGCTTTCTTTTGAAAATATTTTCCAAAATGCTTTTTTTAGCTTGCTTATTATAGGTGTTTTGGTATATAATGTTTTCATGTGAATTACTCCTTTAGGTTTCCAATGGTTTATTTGGTCATTTACCATTTTATCACCTTTTGGTCAGTAATTCACTTTTTATTTTATGAAAACTTGGAAACTGGTATATAACAATATTATTCCGTCTTTTACAAATTTTGTATTTTTGTTTATGACCATATCTGCATTTAGTATGTGTTGTGGATATTATGATAAAATCCTTAATAACAAACTTTCTTTATCAGAATTTTATAGTAAGCGTTTCAAAAAGATACTTCCTTTTTTCGCTGTTCTTGTAATAATTGATATTGTTATGTCACCGTCAATTGAATCTGTTTATGAAGGATTTGCAGATTTGACTTTATTATTCGGTTTTCTTCCGAATAATATATCTGTAATCGGTGTTGGTTGGTTTTTAGGTTTAATCTTTGTGTTTTATCTGATTTTTCCATTCTTCTGTGTTCTTTTAGAAAATAAAAAAAGAGCTTGGATTTCATTTGCAGTAAGTTTGATTTACAACTTTGTTTGTGTAAACTATTTTGATATAGGCAGGACAAATATTCTTTACAGTGCTTGTTTCTTTTTAGCAGGTGGATTGATTTATTTATATCGTGACGATATTTTAAAACTTAATCGATGGATTGCTCTTGGTATAGCTTTATTTACAATAATTCTTTACTATTTAATTGGTGAAAATAGTTACATGTGTTTATTGGTATCATGTTCGTTATTGATATATGCTATTATCACAAATGGGGGGTACTGGAAAACAGAGTTACAAAGTTTTTCAGTGATATCAGTATGGAGATATATTTGTCCCATATGCTCATTTTTCGTCTGGTTGAAAAAATTGGTATCAACAGATGGTTTGGTAATGGTTGGGTTCAGTATATAATTACGGTAGTTTTAGTTTTATGTGGAGCAACAGTATTTGCAGTTGTAATGCAGAAGATTATCAAAACTGTAATGAGAAAAATAGAACAGAAATCCGTTAAAAATAGTGGTTAATAAAAAGAGAATTTATTAATATGTATCCCCTCAATCTTACTGTGAATATTAAGCAAAATAAACTTTTGTGAAAATAACTCCATTTACTCCACATACCCGAATGAAGCTCACTCAGATAACAAAAGATTTTATGCAAAAATGAATCAACGTATGGGAGGTATAAATTCTTGGCATTCTATGTCTTTTTGACACTGACCATCATGTGGTTCATCTTTATGACTTATCTTTCCCATCAGAATGGAGAACACACTGGCAGGACGAGCCGAAAACTGGCAGAGGAATTGTCAGAACATATTTGTTTTCTTGGTGCAGACATCAATGGTCTGAACGGAAAACTACGGAGGTTTGCTCACATCATTGTGTTTGCTGTTTTGACTGTGTTGCTTGGTTTGACATTGCAATTTGGTGAACTGTCAATGTGGTGGCTTATCATTGTACCTGTATGGAGCTATGTAGATGAGGCAACAAAGCCGCTGATACAGGGGCGGCATTTCTCATGGTTTGATGTAGGGCAGAACTTAATCGGTACTGTTATAGGTGCGGTTGTGGTTTGGATTCTGTAAGTACTTTAATAAATATTTTGCTTAAAATCCTGAAAAAACAGGCTGTCTGAAATCTTACCAGTTTTTGACAGCTTATTTTTTATATCGGTTTTCACAGAATGAGTAATAACTTGGTGACGAAAGTTCGATACAAACTTGTTGATAGAAAGTGTTAGCTGAGGGCGAGTACGTTAATCGTGAAGGCTGAGTATGATAATATACTCAAAAGATACAAGATACTGTACTCAAATTATTGAACCAGTATGCACGGTAGCGTAACAGGTCGGCTACACAACTAATGCGTAGCATAGTAATTGATTGTCTGGTTGTTGAAAAAAATACAATATTGATTGTCCATAGTGATGATTCTTTAAGTGAATTAGTGTAACAACTTTATTCTACCACAGAATCGTCACTATGGATTTTTTATTTTTGAATTTTCATTTTACAATCGTCATTTTTTAATTTTACTCACATTAACTGATTCTTAATAATTAGTTAATATTTACAACATAATTATATATTAAAATAAAATTATACATTGTTGCTAAAAATAATACAATAATTATACTATTCGGAGGAGGTTGATTATGAAACTGAATAAGTTTTTTGGCACAGTGTTTAGTGCTGTAATGGCAACGTCTGTGTGCTTAACAGCAAGTATAACAGCTAATGCAGCTTCGGTTACTAATAACGGACTGACAGCAGAAATTATTTCAGATAATAATTACTATGCGGCAGGTGAAATTGCAAATGTTGTTATTAAAGTGACAAATAATAACGACTTTGCTGTATCAGGGATAAGTGCAGAAGCAATTATCCCTGAGGGTCTGGAACTTGTAGGCGAAACAGATACTATTACTTTTGATGATATGCTTGAAGCAGGTGAAACCGTTAAGCTGAAAATTCAAGTAAAGTCTGATAAAGAAGTTGAACCTTCTGATGAACCTGTATCAGAACCTGAACAGGAAAGTTCATCAGGTGAAGGTGATGAAAGTACGGTATCAGAACCTGAATCAGAAAATTCCTCAGGTGCAGGTCTTGAAAGTACAGTATCAGAACCGTCAAAAGAAAATTCGTCTAATAGTACAGAAGTAAAGCCTGATAAGGAAAATAACACTAATAAAGATGTTTCTGCTCCAAATACAGGTGATACTGCAAGTGCTATTATCATAATTGCAATAATGGCAGGTGTTGGTGCTGTTATTTTTGTTTGCATTAAGAAAAAGAAAGCTACAAAAATTTTCTCTCTTGCTCTTTGTGCAATCATAATAGGTGCAACAGTAATTCAAATTCCTGCTGCTGCTATTGATGACAGTGTATCAAAAGATACTTTTTCGCTTTCGGAAGCATTGTATTTTGACAAGGATACATATAATTTGTCCGCTGTAATAAAGTTTGATAAAGTTCATACGGATAACGATGTTACATATACAAGGGGCGAATGGATAAAACTTCTTGCTGAAAATACAGGCATTAACGTTGAACAAATTGAACCTGAAACAGTAGATTGGTTTTATGGTGATACAGACAATAACGAAAATGGTATCCTTTATGAATATGCACACAGATGCGGAATAATTCCCGCTCCGGACAATGAAGGTTATGTAGATCCGGAACAGGATATAGCATTGTTTGAGGAAAACAAGATTGTTACAAGAGAATATGCAGCATATTCAGCAGTGAAAGCACTGGGATTTTTTGACGAAACTCCAAATCTTGATTGTACCGATGCCGATACAATTACTTATAAGTCAGCAGTAACAACTGCATTAAAATTTAATATGCTTTCACTTATTGACGGTAAGTTTGAACCGAATCAATATATTACACAGGCAGATAAAAATCAGATAATTGCTGTTATCAGAGCATTTAATGAATCTGTAACAACAGATGAAGATGAAACTGCAAATAATATAACATATAATGATGGTGTTATCAGTGATGAAATTGCCGATATTACAGATTATAAAGCAGTTTTGAATAGTGATGATACATATACGGTTACTCTTCCGTTAAATGATGTAACAAAACAGTTTGCAGAAAATACTGTTTTTGTACTTCCAAAAAGTGAAGACTATCCTGACGGTGCACCGTTTAAGGTTATATCTGTAACAAAGAATGATGATGAAGTATCTGCAATATGTGCTGTTCCTTCTATTGAAGAAGTTGCAAAAGGCGTTTATATGAAAGATACAGTTATACCATCAGCCGCATCTTTCATTCCTGAGGAAGGTGTATCAGTAGAAGTACTGGATTCATCTGATAAATCAGGAGATGAAGCACCTATTGATTTGTCGGAAGACTTTGATTTCAGTAATGCAAGTCTTAAAATAACCGCACCAATAATGGACAAAGGTGAAGTATCTGTAAGCTTTTCTATTCCAAAAATTTCCGTAGCTTATAAATCGCATATGGAATGGGATTGGTTTAACAGCAGATATGTTGTTGATGAAGCATTGTTCGCAATGACACAAAAACTGTATATTGAAGGTTCTTTAAAATTCTTTGAAAGATCAATAGATCCGGATAGTGATGATGGTCTTGAAATCTATAATATGCCAAAAGAAAATGTTGAACAACTTCTTGGTAAAGTTCCGGTAACACTTCCTGCCGGATTTAAGATTGATGTCAAGGTATATTTATATGCCTCTGTTACAGGTGAACTGACAATAGGCTTTGTATCTGAAAATACAAGCGGTTTGCAGGTTGTGAACGGTTCTGTAAGACAAATAAGCTCTCAAAAATCATATTTTGATAAATTAGAGCTGGCAGGTAGTGCAGAGATAGGTGTAAAGCCATCTGTTACTCTTGGCTGGACTATAATTGATGATCTTATCGGCATACAGTTGAAAGCCGGAGCCGGATTGAAGGCTTCTCTTAATGCTCATGTTGATATTAACCTTTATTGTTTAGATGTAACAGAATTTTTTGCATTAAGCTTAGGAATCAGTTCCGAAACAGCAGTCGGAAAGATTGTTACAAGTCTTGGTGTATCGCTTGAATGGGAGATATTCAATGAAGATAACAGTCCTTTAAGGTTAAATCTTCATATTGAAAATCTGAGAATTGTAGATGAATGTACATATGGAAATGGTGCCTTGGAAATTGTTGTATCCGATAGTAATGGAGATGCAATAAAGCAATATCAGGTAATAGTTAAAGATGCTTCCGGTGAAACATTAGCAAATGATTTTGTGAGAAATACTAATAAGACTACTGTTTCCGACATAGGAGCAGGACAGGTTACAGTTAAGATCAAAGCCACAGGCTATAAGGTCTTTAATTCAAGAGAAATTATAACTTCACGCAGTACAACTCATATGGAAGCTGTTCTTATGATTCTCAGAAGTGATGAAGATCCTGATCCTGATAATCCTGATATTACCGGCAAAAATAATGTAAGCGGTACTGTAACTGATGCTTTGACAGGAAGTAATATAAAGGCTTCATATAGTGTACGCAGTGGCAGAAACGCACCTTTGACTGATGCAGTAATAAAAAGCGGTGAAACAGATATAGGAACCTATAAAATGAATCTTCCTTACGGATATTATACAATTACTTTCAGTAAGGACGGATATATAGACAGTTCTATAAATGTAACAGTAAGATCATCAAGTCCTACTACTGCAAATGTTACAATTTCACCTGAACTTAGTAGTGAAGATATTGATTTGAATGCAGATTTAAGAATTGTTCTTACATGGGGTCTTACTCCGGCAGACCTTGACTCTCATCTTCTGAGTTCTGCAAACAGTGGTTATCATACTTATTACAGAAATAAGGATCATTATGAAGATGGAGTATTAGTTGCAAATCTTGACCTTGATGATACAACAAGCTATGGTCCGGAAACAACTACTATATATAAGGTATCTCCGGGCGAAAAATTCAGTTACTATGTTCACGATTTTACAAACAGAAAAGATGGCGAAAGTCAGGAAATGTCATATTCCGGTGCAAGAATAGTTGTATATTCCGGTTCAACAGCGGTAGCTGCATACAATGTACCGATAGGATATAGTGGTAACTTGTGGCACGTATTTGATTATGATCCATCAACAAAATCAATTATTCCTGTAAACACTTTTGCTTCAATAGGTGACGAAGAGTTTGCGGAATACTTTATCAATAGGTACTAATAATTGATTAAATTATTTACTTATTTGTAATGATGTATTAAAATTTTTTAGTAAACAATGTATTTAACTACAACGGAGATGCTATGTGCATTTCCGTTGTAGTGTTTATGACGAAAAATGTGTATTGTCTGAAATGAAAAAGAGGGCTGCCGGAAATGAATAGAATTATTAGTATTTTTTTATGTTTTTTGATATGTATATCGCTTATTTTATGCGGCTGTAAAAAAAATGAGGAAAATCTGACGTGCAATGCAAAAGTAAATATATTATCCGGAAATCCTGATGTTGATTTTGCTGATGAGTCAATTAAAGTTGATTGCAGCAAAAAAGACTCGGTTGAACTTTTGTTTGAAAAAAACGGATTGATTGCGTGTGAATTTTATGAAGTGTCAGCAGTTATAAATATATCCGAAAATCAATATGTGGCTATTGGCAGCGGTGATAATGATATTAACGCTAAAAGTATTATTAAACAAGTCGAAAAAAACGAATCTGAAATTTCACGTATAGTAAAAACAAACAGCGAAGGAAAATGCAGTTTTAAGATTTTTATCGGAAACGATAAAGAAAATCTTGATGGCAATGTATCAATAGAAACAGTTATTGTTAAACCTATTGACCAAAGCACAAAATATTGTTTATATACAAGTACCGATAATAAAGTCAGGATAATCTTTAACAAAGATGATGTAAAAAACAGCGGAATTGATGATAATCAAATAGTTAAGTGGCTTGATATTCTGTCTGAGTTCAGAAAAGAGGCAGACAAAATTTCTGTTTATGGTATTCCGAATATAGATTTTTGTGCCACGGAAGAATTTTCACATTATGCTTTATCGGGCAATCCGGTCTATATTTGTCGTACGTACGTAGAAAATGATTTACAGAAAATTTCTGAAACAATAGACAGCAAAAAAGAAAAGCGTGATATTTTATGGAGATACATACACGAAATATGTCACATTGCAGATGGAGTCGGATACGGGGAGATAGCAAACAGAGTTTTTGACAAAGAATTTTCAGCTCAGCTTGAATGTGCATATCTTATGGAGAAACTGGGATATAAATATGACGGTGAAAAAAATGTTCTTGAATATTTTTCAAAAAGCATACCTTTGGAAAATAAGATATTTTCAGATGAAGGATTTTTATATAGCCTTATTTCAATTATAGAAAAAACCGACCCTGAACTCAAAAGCATAGAAAAAGCAATAACATCTTCAAAATACAATTCTGATATGACAAATATGCAAAAGCTGAATATATTTTTGGGTGAAATATCTGATTATTTAGGATTTGATATAAAAAAATCTTTTAGCGAAAACGAATTAAATGTAATAATGAAAAAATACAAATGAGATAATCAATTACTCTATATAAAGAAAAAACAGACTGTCTGAAACTTTTATAAGTTTTGGACAGCCTGTTTTTATGGATTTTAAGCAAAATATTTACTGAGGTCATCAACAATCTTTGTTTCGAGCGTTGCGGCATCAGACATAGTTTCAGCACTTACGGAAATATATGTTTTAAGTTTAGGTTCAGTGCCGGAAGGACGAACTACTACTGAACAGTTATCTTCAAGAATGAATTTTATTAAATCAGATTTCGGTAGTCAGTCAATTCCCAGTGCATAATCAAGCACTTTGACAATCTTTTTTCCGACGAAACCTGGTATATTTCCATGAAAATTTTTCATTATTCCTTGCATTTTCGCAAAACCGGCTTAAACGTCAAATTCATAGAAATGAAGTTTTTCTGTATTCTTTTGAGGTTACAGACTCTATTTTTTAAAATATACGGGTAAAATAGTTTGCATCTTCCTATTGCAATTTCCGATATTTTAATTATATCAGCCGTTATGTACAAAAAAACGGACATAAAATAATTAAATATAACTGTTATTTTTATTTAAGTCCAAAAAATCGGACAATATCTATGCTATAATTATTGTGTAAAATATTTTGAGAATCAAAAACAGGAGGAAATACAAATGAAAAAAGACGATATACTTCAAAATATCAAAGCAGTTATTTTCGGACATAATGTTGCTGACGCACTCGGAGTACCTGTTGAATTTGAAGACAGGGACATACTTGACAAAAATCCCGTAACTGATATGAGAGGCTTTGGCACATATCCTTATCCCGCTGGAACGTGGTCGGACGATACAAGTATGACTCTTGCGGCACTGGACAGTCTTTCAGACGGTGTTGTTGACTGGGACGACATAATGATTAAATTCGGCAACTGGTTACAGGAGGGTGAATATACTCCAACGGGCAAAGTGTTTGATGCGGGACGCACTTGCATAACATCAATTATTGATTACTTTGCCCATAATTATAAGGCACTGGAATGTGGACAGACAAATGAACATTCTAACGGTAACGGTTCACTGATGAGAATATTGCCTTTTGTTCTTTATTGCTTTTATAATAAAGAATCAAATAATGACCTTGAACTGATACATAAAGCGTCTTGTCTGACTCACGCACACAGACGTTCTCAGATTGCCTGTGGAATATATGCTGAAATTATGTGGCAGATAATGGATAAGCCTGTTAAAGAATCGGTGCAGACAGGTCTTACAAAAGCCTCTGAAATATACAGCGGAGAAGATGAATTTAAAAATTATACAAGAATTTTTGACAAGGATTTTTCAAAGACGGACAGGACGTTAATAAAAAGTTCAGGCTATGTTGTTGATACATTGGAGGCAGCAATATGGTGTTTGCTTACTACTGAAAGTTATTCCGAATGTGTATTAAAGGCAGTCAATCTGGGTGATGATACAGACACTGTTGCCGCCATTGCCGGAGGAATGGCAGGTGCTTTGTACGGATATGATTTTATCCCGAAAGAATGGCTTGATACATTGGCAAGACGTGATTATATTGAAAGCCTTTGCGAACAAGCATATCTTAAATGGACTGAATAATAATCAGAAAAACACACAAATCAAAAACAGATAAATCATCATTCAATGCAATAAAAAATCAGACGCAGTATGTCAGCAAACATTTCTGTGTCTGATTTTTGTGTTTTGATAGTGTATAAATTATAAATCATTTTTGACTTTATACTTTTGCTGTCCTGAGGAAGTTTTTTCAATCGGTTCAAAATGAGTTACTGATGTTTGAACATATTTTAGAAACAGAGATCCCAATAACAATCTGTCATTTTTAGATATTCGTTTCCATTCATAACCTTTGAACAGATCCTTTATAGTAAATATTTCATTATTATGCAGATGATTTGTTTCTTTTACAGCTACGTTATAAAAAATATTAAAAACAATAAAATTTATAAAAGATTTTATTAAAAATATTTTTCTTTATTGTTCAACATAGTTTAAGCTATGTTTACTACAAACGGGTGCAACGCACACCCTATATCCCATTTGATTGGGAA